>NZ_CP038197.1:2570000-2731001 GCF_029909795.1 Paracoccus versutus | reverse complement strand
TTCTGCATCAGCGTCGGGAAACCCGAGATGGTCAGCTCCTCGCTTTGCTTGTGCGCGAGGATATAGTCCTGCGCCAGCATCAGCCGTCCGAAGCCCTGCGATATCAGCTCGTGATAGGCCCGCGCGGCCGGTGTCAGCGTCGCCCGCCGCCCGTCCTTGACCAGCAGAACCACGCCCACATGCTCTTCAAGCAGCCGCAATTGCTGGCTGATCGCGCCCGGCGTCACCCCCAGCGCCCGCGCCGCGGCATTGACCGATCCCAGCCGGCCAAAGCATTCGAAGGCCTGCAAGGCACGCAACGGGGGCAGCGTCGGATTCATGGCGAAAGGTCCTGGCTGGATTCGATAGTTTAGCTGAACTGTCGCGCGCACCACGCAAACTGATTTGTCCGACATGGGGCCCGAGTCTAGCGTTTAGGTCAGTCATAAAAACAGGTTCCCGTCAACGACCAGGCACGGCCGGCAGGCGGGACGAGATCAGGGAGAAAGATCCGATGGCGAGTTTGTTTACCAGGCGTTCCGTGCTGCTGGGTGCAGGGGCGCTTTCCGCGGCGGCCACGCTGGGCCTGCGGCCCCTGCCCGTGCTGGCGCAGGATGCGCCGCGCAAGGGCGGCACCTTCCGCGTCGCCGTGGCCGATTTCGACAGCGCCGACACGCTGGACCCGCAGCTGAACGAGACGCGCTTTATGATGCAGCTGCAATACCAGCTGCGCAACTGCCTGGTCGAAGTCGGCCCCGGCGGCAAGCTGATCCCCGAGCTGGCCACCGAATGGGGCTCGAACCCCGAGCTGACCGAATGGACCTTCAAGCTGCGCCAGGGCGTCGAGTTCCACAATGCCAAGACCATGACCGCCGACGACGTGGTCTATTCGCTGAACCTGCATCGCGGCCCGGACACGGTGTCCGAGGTCAAGTCCCTGCTGGAAACGATCACCGACATCGCGGCGACTGCCCCGGACGAGGTGCGCATCAGCCTGAACGGGCCGAATTCCGGCTTCCCGGCACTGATGGCGCTCGTCAACCTGCTGATCGTGCCGGCCGGGGACAAGGATTTCGGCAAGGGCATCGGCACCGGCGGCTATGTGCTGGAGAATTTCGAGCCGGGCGTGCGCAGCCTCGTGAAGCGCTTCCCGAACTACTGGAAGGAAGGCCGCGCCCATTTCGACGCGGTCGAGATCCATGCCATCGCCGATGTGAACGCCCGCACCACCGCCCTGCAGACCGGGCAGATCGACGCCATCGGCGCGGCGGATACGGCGACGGCCATGCTGCTCAGCGCCATGCCCGGCGTGAAGCTGCTGCAGACCAAGGGCAAGCAGCACTATGCCTTCAGCATGAATTGCAAGGATGCGCTGTTCGCCGATCCGAATGTCCGCATGGCGCTGAAGCTCTCCATCGACCGGCAGGAGATGCTGGACAAGATCCTGTCGGGTTATGGCTCGATCGCCAACGACCAGCCGATCTCGGAGGCCTATCCCGATTTCGACCCGCAGTTGCCGCAGCATGCCTACGACCCCGACAAGGCCAGGGCGCTGCTGGACAAGGCCGGCGTCTCGGGCCTGACCGTGCCGCTGCATGTGGCCGAGGCGCCCTTTACCGGCGCGACCAACATGGCCCAGCTTTATGCCGAGCAGGCCTCCCGCGCCGGCATCACCATCGACGTCAAGCGCGAGCCGGACGACGGCTATTGGTCGAACATCTGGGGCAAGCGCCCGATGTTCGCCACCAAATGGTCGGGCCGCGTCAACGAGGACGTGATGCTGACGCTGGCCTATGCCCGCGAAAGCATCGGCAGCTGGAACGAGACCGGCTGGGACAACGAGGCCTTCAACAAGGCACTGCTGGCCGCGCGTGGCGAAAAGGACGAGGCCAAGCGCCGGCAGCTCTACTGGGAATGCCAGTCGCTGATCGCCGAGGATGGCGGCATGATCGCCCCGCTCTGGGCCGATTTCCTGGACGCCACCTCGGACAAGGTGGCCCATGCCGAGCTGGGCAACGACTGGGAACTGGACGGTGCCCGCGCCTCCGAACGCTGGTGGTTCACGGAATGAGCCTTGACGCCCACGAAACCCCGGTCGGCGCGGTCAAGGCCGCGCTGGCCGAACTCGGCCCGATCTTCGGCGAGCGGCTGCTGACCTCGGCCGCGGCGCGGGCGCATTACGGCGCGGCGGAAAGCTGGCTGCCCGCCGCGCCGCCGGACGCCGTGCTGCTGCTGCACGACACGGCCGAGGTCTCGCAGGCGCTGGCGATCTGCCATCGGCACGGCGCGCCCGTCATCCCCTTCGGCGCGGGTTCCTCGATCGAAGGACAGGTGCTGGCCCCGCAAGGCGGCATCACGCTGGACCTGTCCGGCATGGACCGGGTGCTGGCGGTCCATGCCGAGGACATGGATTGCATCGTGCAATGCGGCACCCCCCGCCAGCGCCTGAACGAGGAACTGCGCGATTGCGGGTTGTTCTTTCCGGTCGACCTGGGCGCCCATGCGACGCTGGGCGGCATGGCCTCGACCCGCGCCTCGGGGACGACGACGGTCCGCTACGGCTCGATGCGCGAGTTGGTGCTGGGGCTGGCCGTGGTGCTGCCCGACGGCCAGGTGATCCGCACCGGCGGGCGGGCGCGCAAGTCCGCCTCGGGCTACGACCTGACGCATCTGTTCGTCGGGGCCGAGGGCACGCTGGGCGTCATCACCGAGCTGACGCTGCGGCTGTTCGGCATCCCCGCCGCCGCGCAATCGCTGCTGTGCAGCTTTGCCGAGCTGAACGCCGCCACCGGCTGCGTGGTCGAGGCGCTGCAATTCGGCCTGGGCGTGAGCCGCATCGAGCTGGCGGACGAGTTGCAGATGCGCGCAATCAACGCCTACTGCGGCACCGACCTGCCCGAAAGCCCGACGCTCTGGGTCGAGATTACCGGCTCGGACCCCGCCGTCGCGCATGACGTCGCGCTGTTTCGCGACCTGGCCGAGAGCGCGGGCGCGTCGCGCATCGAGCTGGCGCAGACGCCCGAGGACGCCGCGAAGCTGTGGCGCATCCGCCATGACGCGCTTTATGCGACGCGGGCGCTTCGGCCGGGCGTCACCGGGCTTTCCACCGATGTCTGCGTGCCGCTGTCGCGCCTGCCCGAGTGCATCGCCGCCATCAAGGCCGAGATCGCGGAAACCGGGCTGGTCGCGCCGCTGGTCGGCCATGTCGGCGACGGCAACTTCCATCTGGTGCTGCTGTTCGACGCGAGCGACCCGGCCGAGCTGGCGCTTGGCAAGCGCATCAGCGCCCGCTTGGTGGAACTCGCGCTGGCGATGGAGGGCACCGCCACCGGCGAGCATGGCGTGGGCCTGGGGAAAAAGGACTACATGGCCGCCGAGCACGGCCCGGCGCTGGAACTGATGCGGCGGCTGAAACAGGCCGTCGACCCGCGGGGCATCATGAACCCCGGCAAGATTTTCGATCTCTAGAGGCAAAAACCGCATGTCGCAGGACACGTCCCCGATCCGCCCCGAAATCGCCGCGCTGGCGGATTACAACGCCGGTCTGGCGCTGGACCGCTTTCGCGCGGTCTATGGCGTCGAGGCGCGGGCCAAGCTCGACAGCAACGAGAACCCGCTAGGCCCCGCCCCCGCCGCCATCGCCGCGATGCGCGACTGTGCCGCCGGGATCTGGCGCTATCCCGACGCGGCCGACCTGGCCCTGCGCGAGGCCATCGGCACGGCAACCGGCATCGACCCCGAGGCGGTGATCGTCGGCAACGGCTCCGAAGACCTGATCGGGGCGATCTATCGCGCCGTGCTCCGCCCTGGCGACCGGGTGGTGACGATCTGTCCCAGCTTCGGCCTGCACGAGTTCGGCGCCCAGGCCTTCGGCGCCAGCGTCGAGAAGGTTCGCTTTGCCGAAGACTGGACCTTTCCCCTGCCGGGCCTGGTCGAGGCGCTGCGCCGGCCAGCGCGGGTGCTGATCTTCTCCTCGCCCTCGAATCCGGCCGGTCCGGCGGTGTCGCTCGAAGAGTTCAGCGCGCTGATGGAGGCGGTGCCGCAGGGCACGCTGGTGGTCTTCGACGAGGCTTATCGCGAATATCTCGACCCCGCGTTGGCCTTCGATCCCTGCGCCATCCTGCGCGAGGCGGGGCTGGACTGGATCTCGCTGCGCACCTTTTCCAAGGCATACGGCCTGGCCGGGGCGCGGGTGGGCTATGGGCTCTGCTCGTCGCCCGGGCTGACGCGGGCGCTGCGCAAGACCCGCAACCCCTTCGCCGTGAACGCCTTCGCCGGGGCCGCTGCGCTGGCTGCTCTGCAGGACGGGGTACATCTGGCCCGCACCGTCGCGCTGGCCCGGTCCGAACGCGCGCGCCTGTCCGGGGCGCTGGCTGCAACCGGCTATGCAGTGGTCCCGAGCCAAGCGAACTTCCTCTTCTTCCGCACACCCTGCCCTGCCGCGGATTTCGTCGAGACGCTGCGGCGCCGGGGCGTGCTGATCAAGGGCTGGCAGGAGCCACCCTTCCTGGACTGGGCCCGCGTCACCATCGCCACCCCGGCCGAGAACGATGCCTTTCTGGAAGCCTTGCCCTAGTCTGCCCGCAGGCACGGCACCGCAACCAGAGCCTACCGGAACATCGCCGGTGACTGCCTCAGCCAAAACCGACACCACGCTCAGGAACAGAACCGTCTTGGGATCGACGGGCGGGGTGTCGGGGCAGCGCAGGATGATTTCGCAAGCCGCGCAGGCAAACGTCTGCGCCGCGTAGATCGTCGGGATGATCGTGTCCTCGGCATCCCGGATCTGAGAGAAGCGCGCATCGCTAGTGGCGGTCGGGTTAAACTGCTCGGCCTTGTAAAGGGCGGGATGGATGCGATACAGTTCGGTGCCCGCGTCGAGCATCACATAGGCTTCCTTCCCGACCCGTATGATGGACGGGTCGGGAAACGTCAGGTCGAACCGCATCAGCCATGCTCCGCAGGCACGATCTCACGCTCGAATGCAGCGATCACGGCATCAGCCTCGACGCCGAGCCGTTCGGCAAGCACAGCGCCGAAATCGAGACGTGGTCGCGTCAGCCAGTGCAGCAGGCGAAAATCGCTCCAGGTCCGGGGCTTCAACGCGATCAGCCTCGCCATCGCCGGGTGGATGCGGCGACCCTCGACGTCGAACTGGAACAGCGGATAGGCGGCACGACCATCGGCCGTGAACCGCAGGATCTCCCGCTTGTCTTCCTTGCGCTTCATCGTGGCGGAGGGGTTCGCCGCAGATAGGCCAAGCAACTCGCACGCCTGTGCCTGATCAACCATCAGGGCGCCGGCCAGGATTCTTTCCTGGAGCCGGGCGCAGCCCGGCACGAGGCGCCGCCGCCGCGCTTCGCGGCGCGACGCGCTCGCCGTCCTTGCCGGGCTTGGGCTTGCGGGCGCGGGCGGGGTCTGGCTGCACCGGCGGCAATCGCCGCTGCCGGACCATGCGACCGGGCTGGCGCAGACGCGCACGGTCGTGCTGCCGGACGGGTCGCGGGTGACGCTGAACGCGATGTCGGCCATCGGCGTGGATTATTCGCCGCAGGCGCGGCAGGTGGTCCTGATCGAAGGCCAGGCCTATTTCGAGGTTGCGGCCGATCCCTCGCGCCCCTTCGAGGTGCGCGCGGGCGGGATCGGCGTGCTGGCGCTTGGCACGGCCTTCGACGTGGACCGCACCCTGCCCGGCCATGCCCTGGCGGTCAGCGTGGCCCGGCATTCGGTCAGCGTCCGCCGCCTGGGCGATGCGGAGCCCCGGCAGAGCCCGACCATCGTCCGCGAGGGCGAAAGGCTGGTGATTCCGCCCGCCGGTCCCATAGGGGCGCCGGTCCCACAGGACGGCTCGGCCGTGGCCGCCTGGCGCGACGGCATCCATGTCGCCGAGAACCGCCGGCTGGAGGAGGTCATCGCGGCCTTCCGGCCCTATCATCGCGGCTGGATCGTGATCCGCGACGAGAGACTGAAGGCGCTGCGAGTCAATGCCGTGCTGGACCTTCGCACGCCCGAGGCCTCGCTGGCCGCACTGGAGGGCGGATTGCCGATCCGCGTCCACATGGTTTCAAAATATCTTACCGTGATAACAGAATATTAGCCGTTTGCCGTAAAATTTCTTGTCTCTGCCGTTGAGGATTTTTCCCACGATCCGGTCTAATCTTTCGAGGGACCGCCACTGACCGAAGCAGCTTCCATCCCTCCTCACTTCGACAGGAGACAGGAACATGCCGGAAAGACCGGGCTGCACCCGCATTTTCAAAGCCGTCCTGCTGGCCTCCACGACCTTCGTGGCCAGTGGATATGCTGCTATCGCCCAGACCCCGCAGGCCGCGCAGGAGCAACGCATGGTCGTCTTCGACCTGCCGGCGCAGCCGCTTGCCGCCTCACTGACCGGCTTTGCCCGCAACACCGACATCAAGCTGGCCTATCCGGCGGCGCTGGCCCGCGGCCGGTCGGCACCGCCGTTGCGGGGAAGATATTCGGCGGCAGAGGCGCTGGACCGCCTGCTGGCCGGATCGGGGCTGAGCTGGCAGTTCACCGGCGCGAATGCCGTGGCGATCTCCGCCCGCAGCACCATGGCAGCGAATGGCGCGGGCGGTGATGGCATTCTGCTGGACCCGATCACGCTGACCGGGGAGAGTGCTTGGGGGCCGGTCAGCGGCTATGTCGCGGGGCAGACCGGGACCGCGACCAAGACCGACACGCCGATCATCGAGACCCCGCAGACGATCAACGTGGTCTCGGCCGACCAGATCAAGGCCCAGGGCGCGGCCAGCGTGGACGAGGCGCTGCGCTATACGCCCGGCGTCTCGACCGATTTCTACGGCGGCGCGACCTATAACGACTATGTCCGGCTGCGCGGGTTCGCGGCGCCGATCTTTGCCGAGGGGATGCGCATGCCTTCGGGGCTGCGCGACTATGCGCAGCTGCGCCACGAGCCGTATGGGCTCGAGCGGGTCGAGGTGCTGAAGGGCCCGTCCTCGGTGCTTTACGGGCAAGCGGCGCCAGGCGGCATGGTCAATTCCATCCGCAAGCGCCCGAGCGCCGAACCCATCCGCGAGTTGGAGTTGCAGGCCGGCAGTTTCGACCGCATCCAGGGCGCGTTCGACCTGGGCGGGCCGCTCGATCCTGGCAGGACCTGGACCTATCGGCTGATCGGGCTGGTCCGCGACAGCGGCACGCAAGTCGATGCGCTGCGTGACGACCGCGTTTTTTTTTGCACCCAGCCTGACCTGGCGGCCCGGCGACGCGACGGCGCTGACGGTCTATGGGCATTACCAGCACGATGTCGGCGGCAACAGCCCGTTGCCGGCGCTCGGCACGGTCTATCCGACGCAATTCGGCCGTTTGCCCGTGGATGCGTTCCTGGGCTACCCGGATTTCAATCGCTACAAGCGCGACCAGTTCTCGCTGGGTTATGAGTTCGAGCACCGCTTCGACGACAGGTTCCTGCTGCGCCACAAGCTGCAATATTCGAACATCGAGATGGATTACCGCTACTCGGTGCTGACGGGCTTGCAGACCGATCCGGTGACGGGCGCCATCAGCCTTGGCAGGTCGATCCAGCACACGCATGACACGGCCAGCTCGCTGACCATGGACAACAATCTGCAGGCGGATTTCGACACCGGACCGTTGAGGCACACATTGCTGGTGGGGCTGGACCATACCCGGCTGGACTTCGATTCCTACTGGGGTGGCGACTTCACCGCTGGCCGGGTCGATGTCTTTGCGCCCCATCACGATAACCGGCCTGCCGATCCGGCGCTTTATCCCGATCAGGACGGTACTCAGTATCAGACCGGGCTCTATGTGCAGGACCAGATCCGCTGGGACGGCTGGGTGCTGTCGCTGGCGGGGCGTCATGACCGGGCGCGCAACACGGTCCACAACTCGAACGACGGCAGCACCACGCGGCAGAGGGACAGCGCCTTCACCGGCCGGGCCGGTCTGGTCCGGCTGTTCGACAACGGGCTTGCGCCCTATGCCAGCTATTCGACCTCGTTCGAGCCGACCGCGGGCGCGGATGCGAACGGCGATGCCTTCGAGCCCCGGACCGCCCGGCAGATCGAGATCGGCCTGCGCTACCAGCCCTCGGGCACGGACGCCCATATCGGCGTCTCCGCCTATCGGCTGACGCAGTCCAACGTCCTGACCCAGGATCCCGAGCCGCCGGCCAGCAACCCCTGGGCGCAGGTGCAGACCGGCGAGGTGCAGGTCCGCGGCTTCGAACTGGAAGGCAAGGCCAATCTGGCGGCCGGGTTCGATCTGGTCGCCTCCTACGCCTGGCAGGATTCCGAGATCACCCGAACCAATACCGCCGCGCAGCTGGGCAACCGGTTCCAGCTCACGCCCGAGCATCAGGCCACGTTCTGGGCCTTTTACACCGTTCAGGGCGGCGCGCTTGAGGGCTTGGGCATCGGCGGCGGCTTGCGTCATGTGGGGCGCCGTTTCGGCGACCTGAACAACCAGATCGAGCTGCCCTCCTTTACCCTGGTCGATGCGGCGCTGAGCTATGATTTCGGCAAACAGGATCCGTTGCTTGCGGGGGTGATGCTTCGGCTGAACGCCAGCAACCTGTTCGACAAGCGCCACGTCACCTCCTGCGCCTCGCTGACATCAGGCAACTGCTATTACGGAGAAGGACGCTCGGTGATCGCCACGCTCGACTATCGGTGGTGATCAGGGGGCCGGCAATATGGTGAGGATAGTTAGCCCGAGGAATTGCGCAGAAGGCTTGCAACTGTGTTTGTGCCGCCGGGCTTGGGCATCATAGGAATCAGTTTCTACTGCACGCAGAACGAGAGGGCCTTATGACTGAAGGGCGCCGCCGAGTTGTCAGAAGTCCTTGCGCTCATTTCGAAAAGCCGAGCTTCCTTCGGGCATCCTGTGTTTCCAGTAGATGAGGATGTAGCAATTGCTGCGGCTGCAATACCCAGCCGTACGGAAATATGCACGCAATGCCCTTACGAGCCTTGCCCCCGTTTGCTGCCAGGCAGGTTTACAGAAACACGGATGAAACAATGCAATCCTCTTGCTCAGAGGAAAGCTGTTGTACCCGCCGTTCGCAACTAAATGCCGCCGAGGCTCTCACGCCGGGATGGACAGCCTTGCGCCCGATCGGTGCGTGATCCACGATCCAAGGAACAGGCGATTACCGTTGAGGTTGGCTTGCGTCTTGCGTCTAGTCCCAGCCATTCGGCTGGAACGTGGGATTTTCAAATCCGCCTTGATCAAAGTCAAGGCATTCGGCTGCCGGATATGCTAGCGGATCGGCAAAGGATGCTCCCATCCCTTCCGTCCCAGCGGATCGCTAGGTTTTCCCCAAATCTCTGAATGCACCCCGAGCGGGCAGAGAGGAACGCCATGTCGATCTCGCGATCTCCGGGCCCAATGACCCTTGGCCTCGTTCTTGTCCTGACCGGCCCAGTTCCGGCCTTTGCCCAGGACCAGCCGTTGGTGCTGGACACCATCACCCTGACCGCAACCGCACTGCCCACCGAATTGCTGAAAAGCCCAGCCTCGATCACCGTGATCGACCACGAGAAGATCACGGCCAGCACCCCGGTCTCGGTGGCCGGGCTACTGCGCGACGTGCCCGGCGTCCAGATCTCCGAAGAAGGGATCGAGCGCATCTCGATCCGCGGCGAAAGCTCGCGTCGGGTCGCTATCCTGATCGACGGGCAGAAGCTGACCGATCACACGAACTACGGCCAGCCGGTGCTGATCGACCCCACCTCGATCGATCGGATCGAGATCGTGCGCGGCTCGTCCTCGGTGGTCTCGGGCAGCCAGGCCATCGGCGGCGTGATCAATATCATCACCAAGCGCGGCGCCGCCAAGCCGCTGGAGGTGACGACCGGCGCGGGCTGGATCTCGGCCACCGAGGGCTATCGGGCCTCGGCCAGTGCGGCGGGCACGGTCGCGGCTGGCGCGGGTGAGCTGGACTACCGGCTAACTGTGGGCCGCATAGACCAAGGCGACCGCCGGACGCCCGAAGGCGTGCTGGAGCAGTCCGACACGCAAGACCGGACCATCTCGGCCCATGTCGGCTATCGTCTCGGCGACCATTACTTCGGACTGAAGGCGCTGAACCATGATCTGGCGGCAAATGTGCATACGGGCGATCCGCTATTCGCCATCGAACTTCCCAAACGCGACCTGCGAAAACTCGGCCTGTTCTACGAAGGCACGGATCTGGCTCCTTGGCTGACCCGGCTGACTTTCGATCTTTACGGACAGACGGTCGACCGCGTGTTCCGCAACGAGGTAACGCAGTTCCCTGGTCCCATGCGCCTGAACGTCCTGTCGGATTCCCGCGACGAGCAGCTGACCTGGGGGGCGAACCTGCGCGCCGAGATGCAGTTCTCGACCAACAGCCGCACCGTCGTCGGCATCGAATACGAAGACGACCGGCTGAAGGCCGACAAGGTGACGGTCACCACGGTCAGCGGGCCGATGCTGCCCTTTCCCAGCGTCACCACGCGACTACGCTATGACGATGCCGCCATCCGCACCGTCTCGGTCTTCGGCCAGCACGAGGTCGACCTATCCAGGGATATGACGCTGACCCTGGGCGGGCGCTGGTACGATGTGAAAGCGACCCATGATGTCTCGCGAGAGAATGGCACCGATCTGCCACGCAGTTCCAACGACGACAGCCTTGCGCTGTTCTCGGCCGGGCTTGTCTGGTCGCCGGACGACGGCTTCGCGCTACGCGCCAATGTCTCGCAGGGCTACATCCATCCCTCCCTGAGCCAGTTGTTCCTGTCCACGACTGCGGGCGGCGCAGGCACGCTGATCGGAAACCCCGACCTGAAGCCCGAGCGCGCCACGACCTACGAACTGGGAGCGCGCTATGACCGGAACGCGCTGCTACTGGATGCCACGCTGTTCTACAGCGACGCCACCGATTACATCGCTTCGGTGGTGATCGACCCGAGCGATCCGCGAAATCCGGTCAGCCAGTATCGCAACATCGACGCCGCACGAACCTGGGGGATCGAGTTGCATGCCGAGCGCCGCTTTGAGGCGGCCGGCCTGACGCCCTATATCACCGCCAGCGCGATGCAGCGCGAATTCACCTATGCCAACGGCTACCAGACCCGCGATAGCGGCACGCCGGCACTGGCCGGGCGCATGGGGCTGCGCAAGGACTGGTCCCTGGGCAAGGTCGCCGGGATCTTCGACCTGTTCCTGCGCGGTGAAAGCAGGGTCGAAATGCGCGCCGATACGGGCGAAGTGGTGGATGGTACCGGCGGATTCGCGACGCTGAACCTGCACACCTCGGCCGATCTTGCTGACGGCCTTGCGCTGACCGTCGAACTGAACAACCTCACCAACCGCTCGTATCGAGCCTATGGGCAGATGGAGGGCGCCGAGCGCTCGTTCAACCTGTTCCTGACCAGAACCTTCTAGGGGCAAGCCATGCTGGAAACCGCGCTGCTGATGCTGACGCTTACCGCCGACGGCGATCTGCGGGTCACGCTGTCGCCCGCTGCGGACGCGGCCGAATGCGAAATCGACCGCGAAACGGTGGTAGGCATCCTTACCGATGCCGGGCAGCCGCCACTGGTCGCGCTTTGCGGGCAGACGGCTCTGCGCCTGACACCTTTCGTCCACGGCGCTGGACCGGCCGAAGAAACCCACCGCTACCGGGTCGAACTGCCCTCGGCCGGCGGATACGCCATCACGCCCCTCGCCGAGGGAGAGGCTTGCACGACGAAGGAGCATGCGGAGCCGGCGATCTATTGCACGCGTTCGGCGCAGGCGGTCCTGCCGGATGGCTAGGCCCGCCCTCGTCGCGGCGCCGACGCATCGGCGCGAAAAGCCTCCAGCCGCGCCTGGAAGTGCTCCACCAACAGCGGAAAGAGCGACGCTTGAAGACCTCTTTGCTGCGGAAAGCCCGCAACCGCTGGCCGACGCCTTTCCCGGAAAGCGCGCCGTCCATCCCTTCATCGGCATGGATCCGGTGCCCGAAGGAACTGTTCCTAGACACTGGGACGAAATTTACAGGAGCCCGCGAAGGAACCGTGGCGTCGCCTATATTCATGTTCCCTTCTGCGAGAACCACTGCCTGTTTTGCGGCTTCTACCAGAACCCGTGGTCCGCAAGCGTAGGGCCGCCCTATGTGGATGCGGTGATCGCACAGCTCGAGTCCTTCGCACGAAGCCCAGCACATGACGGCCCGCCGCTGCAGGCGGTCTATCTCGGCGGCGGTACGCCGACGGCGCTTGCCTCGCCCGACCTTGCGCGACTTGTCATGGCCATTCGCCGCTGTCTGCCGCTGGTACCCGATTGCGAGATCACCCTGGAGGGCCGCGTCCAGTCCTTCGACTGCGACAAGGCACTTGCCGCCTTCGATGCCGGCGTCAACCGCATCTCTGTCGGAGTCCAGAGCTTTTCGGAACGCATTCGCCGCCCCCTGGGACGGCGCGCGGGGACCGCGGGCGTCATTTCCTTGCTCGAGAGCCTCGTCGGCCTGGATCGCGGGGCCGTCGTCGTCGACCTGATCTATGGTCTGCCGCAGCAGAGCCCCGAGGACGTGGCCGGGGATGTCCGGCTTTGCGCACAACTGGGGCTTGACGGCCTGGATCTCTACTCGCTGAGTCTGATTGCGGGCACGCCCCTGCTGAGCGCGATCGAGAAGGGAAAGCTGCATCCGGCGGCCGGCTCCAGCCTGGGGACGTATTTCGCCGCCGGCGAGGAGGCAGCGATGGCCGAGGGCTGGTCCGCCATCTCGACCACCCACTGGCAGGGTAGCCTACGCGAGCGCAACGTCTACAACCTCGCGGTCAAGACAGGGGCCGATTGCCTGCCCTTCGGCGCCGGGGCGGGGGGCTTCCTGGGTGGGTTCAACTATCGCATCACGGCAGACCTGCGCGATTTTGCCGTCCGCGCAGGATCCGGCACCTGCCTGACCGCAGCCATGATGCGCGCCACTCCCGCCGCCCCGATCCACAATGCGCTGAAATCCGGTATGGAGCGGGGACGCCTCGACACAGTCGCCGTAGACGCCGCGCTGGCAAGGGTCTGCGGATCGGAAGCCGCCAGCTTCTCGACCCATGCCACCCCCCTGCTGGCGCAATGGAGCCGCGCTGGTCTTCTGGAACCCTACCATCGCTTCCACCGCCTGACCCGGGCCGGCCGTTTCTGGCAAGTAGCCATGACCGGGCGGCTCATCACTTGGCTGCGCCAGCATCCTGACCTTGGAGACCGACATGGCAGACCTGACAGTTGACCCCATTCGCGCCGCGTTGGCCGAAACGCCCCATGCTGCACTGGAGGATATCGCCCGCAAGGCTGCCACAACACCGTTGGCCGTTCTGGACGCCCTGCCCGAAGGCGAGGTTGTCTCTCTGCCGGGCACCACACTGCCCGAGGTGCTGGAGGATATAGCCCGCTGGGGTGAGATCACCCTGATCGTCCACACCCCAACTGTGATCCTGGAAGTAAAGGCCCCGCTCGGTCACAGTGAAATCGGCAAAGGTATGCTTAACCTTCATGGTAAGCCGATCGGGGGACATATCAAATATGAAGCCTGCGTTCGTTTGGCTTTCGTGCGTCGAAAGCTATTCGGCATCGAAACACGTTCCGTACAATTCTACGCCAAGGACGGCCTCTGTATGTTTAAGATCTATTTGGGTCGCGACGAGGGCCGACAATTGAAGGCAGAGCAGATCAGCGCCTTCGACGCGCTTGAAGCGCGCCTCATATCTGCTTGAACCCGTGACGGCGAAGGCTCTCGTAAGTTTTGGGACTGTCACGCTTTAATCGGCTCGCCTATCTGCGTGTCAACTCACTGACCAGAGTTCCGCGAGCTGATGTCAAGCGCAAGGAGAAGTCAAATGAAGAAGTATATAAATAATGGCCATTTGAGACCGACCCGATTGCACAGGCGAGTAATCCACCTAAAATTGCCTCAATTAAACGCATCCCCCGCAAAGGGCGCCACTATTGTTTTGCGACGAATGCCCGTTATATAAACAGCACTACACTCAAAAATCCGGGAAACAAAACTCGCACTAGAAGAGAGGTCAGTCTCGATAAAATTTGATCTTCAACAGCTCAATAATTGATCCGGCCCAATGCTGTCAGTATCTTAATATAAACATATCCAACGGCGAGCCGGCGGAGTTTTTAATTATGGCCAACCGATATAAAAAATGGACCGACGACCAGCGAAAAAATCGGATAGTGGAATTGCGCCACCTCCGCTATGTTATCGCAGCGGTGGAGCATGGCAGCTGAGAACGGCGGTGGGAAATTGGTCCACGGAAGCGGCGGCCTGATGCTGCTGCGGGCGGCGTAAAAGTCGTCCACCTATTCCCTTTCTGCGGCGGCAGGGAGGGCGTGAGGATTTACAGCGTGGACCTATATCTGAGAGTTCGCCAGGCTTGCGCGGAAGGCATGAGCCAGCGGGAAGCGGCGCGGGTGTTCAACATCTCGCGTGACACGGTTGCGAAGATGATGACCTTCTCGGTGCCACCGGGCTACCGACGGACGGCCGAGGTCAGGCGGCCAAAGCTTGATCCGTTCATCCCGATCATCGAGGGCTGGCTGGAGGCGGACCGTTCGATGCCGCGCAAGCAGCGGCATACGGCCAAGCGGGTGTTCGACCGGCTTCGCGATGAGTGTGGCTTTACCGGCGGCTATACGATCATCAAGGACTACATTCGGGAGCGGGAACGGCGGGGCCAGGAGGTATTTGTGCCGCTGTCGCATCCGCCGGGCCATGCTCAGGCCGACTTCGGCGAGGCGCAGGTCCGGATCGGGGGCGTCGAGCAGAAGGCCCACTTCTTCGTGCTGGACCTGCCGCACAGCGATGCGTGCTATGTGCGGGCCTACCCTGCGGCGGTGGCCGAGGCCTGGGTTGACGGCCACATCCATGCCTTTGCGTTCTTCGGCGCGGTTCCCCAGTCTGTGCTCTACGACAACGACCGCTGCCTGGTGGCGAAGATCCTGCCCGACGGCACCCGCAAGCGGGCGGAGCTGTTCAGCGGCTTCCTGTCGCATTACCTGATCCGGGATCGCTATGGCCGCCCGGGCAAGGGAAACGACAAGGGTAATGTCGAGGGTCTGGTGGGCTATTCGCGGCGCAACTTCATGGTGCCGATGCCGGAGTTCGCGAGCTGGGAAGCGTTCAACCTCTGGCTGGAGGAGCAATGCCGCAAGCGACAGCGTGCTGTCTTGCGCGGTGAAAGCGAGACGATCGGGGAAAGATTGCAGCGTGACCTTGCCGCGATGCGCCCGCTCCCTGCGGCTCCCTTCGATGCCTGCGATCAGGAGACCGGCCGCGTCTCGTCGCAATCGCTCGTGCGCTACAAGACCAACGACTACTCGGTGCCCGTCGCCTACGGCCATCAGGATGTCTGGATCCGGGCCTATATGCATGAAGTGGTGATCGGTAGTCGTGGCGAGGTGATCGCCCGCCATCCCCGGTGCTGGGAACGCGATGAGATCGTCTTCGACCCGATCCATTACCTTCCGCTGATCGAGCAGAAGATCAATGCGCTCGACCAGGCAGCACCGTTGCAGGGCTGGGACCTACCAGAGGAGTTCGCCACGTTGCGCCGGCTGATGGAGGCGCGGATGAACCGCCATGGCCGACGCGAATATGTCCAGGTTCTGCGGCTTCTGGAGACTTTCGATCTCGCCGATCTGCGGGCTGCCGTGACGCAGGCCCTCCGGATGGGGGCGATCAGCTTTGATGCAGTGAAGCATCTTCTGCTTTGCCGGGTGGAGCGCCGACCACCGCGCCTGGACCTCGACTGCTATCCCTACCTGCCGAAGGCCACAGTCGAGAAGACCAGGGCCGTATCTTACATGCGGCTACTCTCGGTCGGTGCGGAGGGCGCGGTATGAATGATGCGCCGGAAATCCTGCTCGCCCATCACCTCAAGGCGCTGAAGCTGCCCACCTTCCTGCGCGAGCATCAGAAACTGGCCCGCCAATGCGCGACGGAAGGGCTGGACCATGTTAGATACCTAGCCCGGCTGGTCGAACTTGAACTGATCGATCGAGAACGGCGGATGGTGGACCGTCGCATCAAGGCCGCGAAGTTCCCGGCCGTCAAAAGCCTCGACAGCTTCGACTTTGCGGCTATCCCGAAGCTGAACAAGATGCAGGTGCTGGAACTGGCCCGGTGCGAATGGATCGAACGGCGCGAGAATGTCATTGCCCTCGGCCCGTCCGGCACCGGCAAGACCCATGTCGCCCTCGGCATCGGGCTGGCTGCCTGTCAGAAGGGCCTGTCCGTTGGCTTTACCACCGCTGCGGCGCTGGTCAGCGAGATGATGGAGGCCCGCGATGAACGCCGCCTGCTGCGCTTCCAGAAGCAGATGGCCGGATACAAGCTGCTCATCATCGACGAACTTGGCTTCGTGCCGTTGTCGAAGACCGGCGCCGAATTGCTGTTCGAGCTGATCTCGCAGCGCTATGAGCGCGGATCGACCCTGATCACCAGCAATCTGCCCTTCGATGAATGGACCGAAACCTTCGGTTCCGAGCGCCTGACCGGCGCGCTGCTCGACCGACTGACCCACCACGTCAGCATCCTCGAGATGAACGGCGAAAGCTATCGCCTCGCCAACAGCACAGCCCGCAAGCGGCGTTGATCTCGATCCAGACATCTCACGACGATTGGCCCTGACGGGCCAGTGCGCCATGGCACACGCCAGCTATGTGGAAAGCGCGCGTGCCATGGCGCACACCCTCACCAACTGGCCTGGTTTTGCTCCGCCGCCATGGCCGACTTTTGCGCCGCCGTTGACAGCAGAGGGCGTTCGGTCCGATTACGGCTTCCTCAAGTAGATAGTGAAGCGCTGGGTATACTGCCGCATCGGTAGCCGGCATATCGAGCATGGCGCCAAGACCTTCTAGAAGTCCGAGCCTTCCGTGCGACCGTTCACCAAAAGGCCAGCGCTCTCGTTCGGGTAGCTGGGGGTTCTGCTCGTAGAACCACTGGCCGAAGAAGAAATCGTGCACTGTATCGCGCAGGTACCGCTCGAAGCTGCGATGGTAATCCTCCCCGAAAGTAAGGGGCTGCATAAGTAGAATTTTCTCGGCAAGATGAACGAGGAGATTCTGAATGAAGACAAGCAGATACACTGAAGCGCAGATCCTTTCGATCCTGCGTCAGGCCGAAGGCGGGATGCCGGTGGCCGAGCTGTGCCGCGAGCATGGCATGAGCAGCGCGTCGTTTTACAAGTGGCGGGCGAAGTATGGGGGCATGGACGCGTCCCTGATCAGCCAGATGAAGGCTATGGAAGAGGAGAACCGGCGGCTGAAGCGGATGTACGCTGATCTCAGCATGCAGGCCGATTTGCTGAAGGAGGCTCTCGGAAAAAAATGACGCGGCCATCTCAACGCCGCGAGATGGCCGAGAAAGCGGTGGCGCGACACGGGGTCAGCATTGCGCTGGCTTGCCGGGCCTTCGGGGTGAGCGAGACCTGTTATCGCTACAGCCCGAAGCTGAAGGACGAGAACGAGGAGATCGCCGATCTGCTGGTCGGGCTGACGGACGCCCGCAAGACCTGGGGGTTTGGCCTGTGTTTCCTGCATTTGCGCAACGTGAAGGGGCATCCATGGAACCACAAACGTGTCTATCGCATCTATTGCGCGCTGGAACTGAACCTGCGGATCAAGCCCCGCAAACGGCTGAAGCGTGAGAAGCCCGAGGCTCTGGCCGTGCCGGATGCGCCGAACCTGACCTGGTCCATGGACTTCATGGCCGATCGTCTGGGGGATGGCCGCCAGTTCCGGCTGTTGAACGTGCTGGACGACTTCAACCGGGAGGGCTTGGGCATCGAGGTCGACTTTTCACTGCCAGCGGAAAGGGTCATCAGAAGCCTCGACAGGATCATTGAATGGCGCGGCAAACCCGGCACCATTCGGGTCGACAATGGCCCGGAATACATCAGCGGCAAGCTGATGGAATGGGCCGAAAAGCGGAAGATCACCATCCAGCACATCCAACCCGGACAGCCCCAGCAGAACGCCTATATCGAGCGCTACAACCGCACCGTACGGCATGAATGGCTCGATCAATACATCATCGAAACCATCGAGGAGGCTCAGGACTTCGCCACGCAATGGCTCTGGACTTACAACAACGACCGCCCGAACATGGGCATCGGCGGCATCACACCCGCACAGAAACTGAAGATGGCCGCGTGAATTCTACGGATGCACCCCGCTAAAAATGGGGGGATTACCCGATCACCCGTTCCAAGCCACTCTGTCCACACCCCTACGCAGCACAAGCCCTCAGTGTTGGGGTAGGCGAGCATCTTCATTCATGCTAGGTTCTAGGCGCAACAGTTCCGATTTATGAGCGGTCGCCGCGCCCTCCCCATACGAGTTCGGGTAGCCGGTGCAGCGACGCTTACCGGTCATTTGCCCGCTCAGTGAGCTGGACGATCGCATTGAAGCGCCCGTGTTTCTGGTCGAGCTGCGCATTCTGTACGTCGAAGCCCATCGCGATAATCGCGTTCTTGAGGGCTTCTACGGTACGGTCATAGCGTGCGACAACGATATGCTTTTCGTCGCCTTGACGAGCGATGTCGGTGACGGCTACCGTCGGAGGCTGCAATCCCCCACTCTTCGAAAGGAACTCCGCAAGTAGCGTGCATATCTGTTCGTCGCCCAGAGCTCCGAAGTTGAAGTCCGTCAGGACCCGTGGTTCCCTGTAATCGCGGCGCAGATAGAAATGCGGATCATCTCGAAAGCTGCCTTGGATCGAGAACTCGTCCTGGCGCAGGCCCAAGCCGCTTGGTTGGTAAGTCCATGCGAAACCGGTCATGTTTGTTCCCCGTTCCTGGGAGGTGCCGCAGGGATCGCATTCGGTCGCTTTAGCGGGTCAGTATTCATCAGCGCCTCGTTGTCCGACCACGGCCCGATTACTTTGCTCAACCAGACAATGTCGAATTGATCTAGCGGCCATTCAACCTGGTCGCGATTCTCGAAGATAAGCTCCCACAACACTGCTACAAAACGCCGTGCAAGGCGATCAGTCATGCGATCTCGATCAACGTCAGAGAAATATGGGGCTTGCATAACTTTGCGGTACTTGAAGCTTTTCGTGATTGTAAGAAGGGTTGTCGGAATGTCGAAAAAATACTCGACTTCAGGTCTGCTTCGAAGTTTCTGACCAAGAACTATTCTCTTGAACCAGTTTGGCGTGGTGGGCTTATTTGCGTGGGATACCCCAAGTTGCCGTCCAAGGGAGTTCGAAGTCAGATCGGTTCGCCCTTTCCCGAGTTCGCTGCTTGCTGCCCGACGAACATCCGAATCAGGAAGTTCGAAAGTGTCGGGTATCAAAATACGCAGTCGATAAAGTGAATATTCTTCAGGAAGCTCGCAGGTAAGGACGGGACCGAGGAAGTTGCGATAATACCCTTCCGCAAGGCCCCTGACGAACTCAGCATCGATCGGGGCAACACCTCGATAATAGTTTGATAGGATCGTCTCACCTATTGCCGGCGATCCTGAAAGAACCGCGCCGAGTTGCTTGTTGAAGCCCGTGCTCTGACCGCTGCTCAGTTCTTCAACCGTGACGCGCGGTATGAGGCTGAGTTTGAAATAGTGCTCGATTTTGTCCTGCTCGGTCTCATCAAGCTGTCCGATGGACGGTTCGTCAAAGCGCAGATACGCACAAGGCAAGCCGAGGGTGTGGGCGAAGGCGACTTCATAAATGACGTTCGGGTTGAAGCCGGTCAGATCGGCCACCAGAAGGTCGCAGCTGTCGATCTGCCCAAAAATCCAGTCGTTGAAGTCGTCCGAGCGAGTGTTGTCGGTTGGGACGGTCACCGACAGTTTGATTTCGTCCGCATCAGCCCGCTCGTTGACAACGCGCTTGATGTACTCGCGGATGAGGTTGTAACGTGCTTCATCGTGTGGCCCGACGACAAAGAGCTTAAGTGTTCGGATCATTGGCCAGTGCCTCGATAGATTCGTTCGGGTAGTCAGCCGTCCCGATCACGACGGCCGCGACCAGCGCGACCGACAGCATACCCCCGTACAGCAGCATAATAATCGGTGAAAACGCGGCATCGCGTAGGGGTACACAGTCCGGCGGCGGCGACATCGCAAAACTAATCTGCTCGTCACCCGTCTCGCGGACCGTATCGTACAGTTCCCGAAAGCGTTTCTCCTGCCGAAGATAGAAGACATCGATCGCTGCGAAGACGGCGATCGCAAGTACAGCTGGAAATACGAGCCGCGCCTCCGAGCGCTCGATGGCGATCGCCAACAGCGCGCTCGTGACCGTGACGCACCATCCGCGCGCGACGAAGGAGTTCTGGGCCATACGGCCGATGGCTTGGGTAATGAACTCGAGATGCTTAATACGTTCGCCGGCCACCAGCTACCCCCTTTGCTTTGCTGCGCAATAATCAATAGCCATTAGAAACGAACCTCCATACATTTCGCAGCGTCGGCCCGCTTCGCCCCATCGCAGCGTCTGCCATGTCGCACCGCCGTCAGCCGGCTTTCCGCCCGTATCGTCAGAAAATGCAACCACCGCACCGTTGACCACATCGCGCTACACCACTGGCTTCGGCTGGTGCAGGCGCCGTCGTACATTGGCACGGAACGTGTTGCGCAGATCCTTGTTGATGAGATTGAGATCGAACCATTCTGGGTCGAAATGCCCACCCGCCCAGCGGAGGTTCGCCTTGTGATCATCGTGTTCGGGATCGCGGATCGCTTCCAGGAAATCGCCATATGACCACGGACCGCCGACGTCTTCTGGTGGCCGGGCACGAGCGCCTTCGAGGGATTCGGCATGGCAGGGCACCGGATCGAGCGACAGCCATTCCTCGATCCTGATGACATGGTGCCAGTCGTCACCGAAGTCGTAGAGATAGGTGAAGGCGGCATCTCGCCCGACAAAATCCGCCAGCCGGACCTCGGTGTAGTCGAAGACTCTCGGCCCGCCATATCCGTCATCGAGCAAGTCGAGGTCGCCATAGCGCAACCCGCCGATGCGGAACTCATGCAGATGGCTGTCGGTCCAGCTGAAGGCAGCCTGGAGAACAAGGTGCAGTTTATCCAGCGTCCACTCGGCCGGAACGACGAGCCGCCGCCAGATCGGCGGCTCGATTTCCGCAAGTGACACGTGCAGGCGAACGGCGTTGTAAAGCTGGGACAAACCGCACTTCTCCGATCAGATCGCGAAGTCCTCAAGGGTTTTCCCGGCGACGAGTGCATCTGCGATCCATGCCGGTTTGCGGCCTCGACCCGACCAGGTGATCTCCGGGTTTTCCGGGTGGCGGTATTTGGCGACAGACTCGGACCGTTTCCGCGCCGGGGCAAAGCCCACCAGATCGGTCAGAGGGAAGCCAAGTTCATTGGCGAGCGCGTTCACTTTTGCAAATGCCTCGGCCTTCTGGCGGTCCTCGAAGCTGGAAATCGCTTTGGCGACGTTCTTTTCCAGCTGCTTCAATTCGGCAAGCGACAAGGCGGTCAGATCGATATCGGTCATCGGTATCCCCCGTTGTTATGCCACAGGTTTAATGCAGACTGGCTATCGGGGCAATTGCAGGCATCAGACGTGGTGCAGACCGGCAGGGCCGGATAGACCCCGCCCCATGAGCAGAAGACAACCTCCTCGCCGATACCGGACATCGCGGAACCGGGCCAGAACAGGCGGCTCCGCCCGGACCAACTGGGTTTCACCGGGCAGGGTCTTCGGCGCGATGGCAGCCGCGTTGAGCCTCGGGTTCTTCGTCATCGAACGCTTTCCCGAATATCTCGGGCACTTGCCCGGCCTTACCGCGATGGAAACCGTCGAGGGGCCGGTGACGCATATCCGCGATGGCGACACGATCGAGGTGGCTGGCATACCGATCCGCTTCGGCTCGCTCGATTGCGTCGAGCGCAACACCCGTGAGGGGCAGACCGCCACGGCCCGGACGCGCGAACTGGTTTCCAACCAGACCCTCACCCTGACCTGCGCCCTGAACGGCCCCAGCAGCCACGACCGGCATATCGGAAGCTGCCGGCTGCCGGACGGTCAGGATCTCGCCCCGGTCATGATCCGGGAGCGCTATTGCGGCAGGTTCTGGTAACCTGTCCGTGCTCGTAGCGCAGAAGGCATCGCCGGATCGGCTGCGCGGATGCAAATCCCGGCAACAGGCCGAGCGTGAACCCATCACCTTCTGCGGTCTTGCCCAGGTCCAGGTTCCAGCCACATTGAAGGAGCACCGCACCGGGCTGGCCGGAATGTAGCTCGCCAGAGGCGGGACAGCCTGCCGGGCGCAGAATGTCGTCCTGCTTATGGTTCTGCCTGCTGCCATGCTGCAGGTGATGCCGGGCTGGTCAGTATGATCACCTCTTCTTCTCCATGCCGGTTATCTGTCCGGCGGCTACATCGCCGGTCCGGGTTGCCGGGGACTGATCGCAGGGACCGGGTTATGCCTCTGGTGCAACCGGCGGGGGCCGGAAATCATGTTTCACGGAGGCTGGCGGGTTCCAATCACCGCATAGCCAAGCCCGGCCAGCAGCCCCCCGCCCAGGCCCTGAACGATCCGTCCGGCGATCAGGATCTCCATCGTCGGGCTGATGGCATTGCCGGCAGCGCCAAGCGCGAAGGTGACGAAGGCAATCAGATAGGCGCTGGCCGGCCCCCTGCTGTCAAGCAACCGGCTGACAAACAGCGAGGCCACGATGGCCGCGATGACGAAGCCGGTGGTGACCCAGGCATAATAGGCCTGCCCGCCGATATCCGCGACGATCAAGGGCATCAGCGCCGCGGTGAAGTAAAGGTTCATCGCATAAAGCAGGATGCCGCTGGCCATGACGGTGACGATGGCCAGATGCCGGCCGGACAGCAGATCGGACCAGCCGTCACGCGGATCATCAGGCATGCTTGCAGAACCGGCCACATCGGCCGGGTGGAAATTCGGGCTCATGAAGGGGACTCCGGGGTAAGGTTCAGGCCGTGGCGGGCCTGTGGGTCAGCGAAATGGCAAACACGACGAGCGCGACCGCCAGCACCACGGCGGGTGCTGCGGAATGGCCGTAATCGCCGTGGATCAGGGTCGTCAGCAGCGCCGCCGCCATCACCGCCGCTCCAAGCCCCGCGCCATAGGGGCGGGTCGCGGTGCGCGCGAGCAGGATGGCCGCAACCAGTTCGCAAAGTGCGGTCACATAGTGAAACCAGCCCGGATAGCCCCAGGCGGCATAGGCGGCCTCGTTTTCGGGCGAGAGAAACAGATTTCCCCAGGCCCCAAACAGGAAGAACGCGGCCAGCAGCAGCGCCAGCCCCTGTGTCAGCAGATGGATCGGTTTGTCCATGATACCTCGCGGAAAGATGGCCGCTGCCCCCCTGCTTTGTGCTGGACCGGGCGGTGGCGGCACAATAGATAGAGGCATCACTCTATCATCTTGGCCGGGCGGTCAAGAGATAAATAGAGCGTCCGCACTATTAAACCGGAGGCGCCTTATGGCACGCAAGATCGACCCCGAACAGCACAAGGGAAAACGGCAGGAGATCCTCGCCGCCGCGCATCGCTGTTTCCTGCGCCATGGGCTTCAGGGCGCCTCGATCTCGATGATCTGCAAGGAGGCGGGGATAAGCCCCGGTCACCTTTACCATTATTTCCCCAGCAAGGAGGCGATCATCGAGCAGATGGCCGACGATTACCTTGCCGCGCTGCACGGTCATTTCGGCGGCCATAGCCAGGAAACGCCGACCGCGACCGTGCTGCTGTCAGAGCTTTGGAGCATGTCGGGCTGGGACGACCTGTCCCATTGCCGCATCCTGTTCGAACTTCTGGCCGAGGCAGGGCGCAACCCGCGCATCCATACCATTCTGAAGGACAATACCGACGGTATCGGCGATCTGCTGACCGCCGCTCTGGCCGCCGGTCAGGCGCGTGGCGAGGTCGACCCAAGCCTCGATCCCCGCCATACCAGCGCGGTTCTGGTCGCGGTGCTGGACGCGGCTCCCATGCTGCCCTTGATGACTGATGGGCTTGACTTCGGGGAAAGCCGCAAGCTGATCACCACCATGGTCAGCCGTTTCCTGAGGCCGCAATCATGACACCGGACATGCCGACCATGGCCGCCGCCCCGACCCTGCTGGCCCTGGGTCTCTATACGATCGTGACCTCGGTCACGCCGGGGCCGAACAATATGATGGTGCTGGCCTCGGGGGTGAATTTCGGCATCCGCCGGACGCTGCCGCATATTGCCGGGATCAGCCTCGGCTTCGGGGCGATGGTCGCCATCATGGGGCTGGGGCTTGGCACGGTGTTCGAACGCTGGCCGGAGCTGAATACCGTCCTGCGCTGGATCGGCGGGGCTTATCTTCTGTATCTCGCGTGGAAAATTGCCCGCGCCGGCGCCCCGGATGCACCCGAAGGGACAACTGCCCGGCCGCTTGGCTTTCTTGGCGCGGCGGCCTTTCAATGGGTCAATCCCAAAGCCTGGGTGATGGCACTTGGCGCGGTCGCAACCTATCTGCCGCCGCACCCTTCATGGGCCGCGGTGACCGGCGTGGCGGTGCTGATGGCCGCAATCAACGCGCCCTGCGTCGGCATCTGGGCAGGCTTCGGCACCGGCCTGCGCCGGTTCCTGACCGACCCCAGACGGCTGCGCGCCTTCAACCTCATCATGGCCACCCTGCTCGTGGCATCCCTATGGCCGGTCTTCATGACATAAGCGGGCAGGAGATGGCTTGACATAAGGAGCAATGCCCCATGAACGGCCCAAGATTTCCATGACCTCACCCTCCAGCCGCAACGGCTCTTCGCCATTGCCGCCGGAATGATTGCGCGAAACTGATGAACCTCCGCATGGCCGGATTGTCGTTCTGCGGCGACCAGACCGCAGACATCGGCACGATATCTTCCGGAGCGGTCAGGGGGCGCATAACGAGGGCGGGACAGACCATATGGGTCCAGCCTTCCGACACCAGGGTAATCCCCTCGCCCATCGCCACCAGATGCATCAGCGTCTCCAGCAGCACCGGCCGGAAGCCGATATCCGGATAGGTGCTGTAATCGGCGATCCGGCGGATGATGTAATCGTGAACTTCCGGACCGGGCTCCTGCGAGGGCACAATGAACCGTTCGCCTTTCAGCTGCGGCCAGTCAAGCTCGGGCTCGCGGGCCAGCGGATGGGCAGCAGGGATCGCCACATGTACCCGCTCCTGCCAGAGTTCCAGCAGGTCGCAGTCCTCGATGGCGCCGTTGCCGGTGAAAAAGGCGATATCGAGATCGCGCGCCCGGATGGCGCGCAGATGTTCGCGGCGACCACCATCGCGGATCTGCAGCTGTACGCCGTCGAATTCCTGCCGGTAGCGCGCAATCAGGTCGCGCAGAAAACCTCCGGCGAGCGTGGTCAGGATGCCGATGCGAACGACGCCCTCCTCGACCCGGCCGGCGGAGCCGGCATGATGAATGGCGTTCTCGATCTGGAAGATCGCCGGCAGGATATCGTCGAGAAAGCGCGACCCGGCATCGGTCAGGCGCACGCCCATGGTCGTGCGCTCGAACAGGGAAACCCCGATGCTGTCCTCCAGATCCCGGATGCTGCGGCTGACGGTGGAGACCTTGATATCGAGGGCCAGCGCCACCTCGCTGAAGCTGAGCAGCTCCGCGGCGGCCAGGACATAACGGACCGCCCGGAGATCAAAGGGCAGACCGGTTTCCGGCCATTGAACCGGGCGCTCCCATGACGGGGGATTGTTGACACGAGATTTCAACCTGCCTTGATATTCCTGCTCCATCGGTTCCCCCCCCTTTGAAGAGGCCGTCTGCTATCTCCACAATCAGCCGTTGGACTGGCCAGCGCGCCGGGCCGATCTCCAACGACCTGCGCCGCTGATTTCACCCACCGAAAACACCAGTGCATCAGGAAGGCCTGACCGTCATCAGACACCACACGCCAAGAGCGCATGCGTCCTCTGCTCCAGAGCCGGCATCAGCACGATAAGGGTCGCCTCCGCCATGATGCTTGAGCATCAGGTCGGTCTTTTAATCCAGCTCGTCGAGTCCGATTCCCATAAACGAAAGCTAGCGCACTGAAATTGCTACTGGATTTGATCCGCAAGTCAGCGTGACACTTGTGCCGGACAATCTGAAGGCGGTGCATAGGTCTAACTTAGCAGGAAATATGCGAGCATCCCTCCGATTGTCGCCAGTCCGGGGTCACGGCGAATAATCATAACTGCCGCCACAACTGCAAAGGATATGGCAGTGGGCGTTATCGATTCTTCTCGCACCGAAGACTGAACTGCAGGCAGGATAACCACGACGGCCATAGCAGCGAGCAAACACGGGCCTAGGGAATTCAGCCACGCTGGACGCCGGACGTCATTTTCTTTCCTGCGTCCAGCAAAAAACAATGGTGCGATGCGGGTTGCGCCCGTGCAAACCCCGATTGCCATGATGGCGACCCACAATTCCATAATCATTGGGAACGCACCGGAAAAAGGGCCGCAACAGCGCCAGCCGGGATCGCCAACTGCGGGTGGCCGAAGCTGACGAAGCCAATGGCAATGGCACTTGCCATCATCATTCGGACCAGGGTGCTGCGACTTGCCATTGACCAAACAAGCGCAAGAAACAGGGCAGGAAGAGCAAAGTTCAGGGCACCTTGGACCTTCGGCGAGGCAGCCTCAAGCGCGTCGCCAACGGCACTCCCCACTCCTGTGCCGATCACCCAGACTACAAGTGCGGTCAGTGCCAGACCAATAAGCCAGTTAACCGCCAGTTTTCGGGATGAATCGCGATCCGTGCCGACTGCAGTAGCAAATACTTCATCTGTCAGTCCATAGCCGAACAGGAACCTGACGGCTGATCCCTCTGGTACGCGGTCCGCCAGCACAATTCCGTAGAGAATGTGCCTGAAGCTGGCAATTGCACATAAGAAGGCGACTAGAACAAGCGGGGTCCCTGCTACCAGAGAACTCAGCAGAAGCGCTTGATTCGCTCCTGAGAACATCACCAAAGACCACAATGCACTCTCTACGGGCGCAAATCCCAGCTGGGATGACGCGGCGCCCAGTGTGAATGCCACCGGCACATAGGCAGCTGCTATCGGCAACGCCGCACCAACGCCATTGAGAAAAGAGGAAATCGAAGACATTAGCGGGCCTCGAATACGAAAAGATGCGTCCCACCATCCAGATGTCCGTCGCCATCGGTGGCATATATTCTCTGGTGGTGTGCCAGATCCAGACCGCAGGCATTTGCCAGCGCGATGAAACGGCCGGGATGGGTTTTCTGCTCGACCTCGTAATCCAGTCCGGCAATCAGGGCCTGCAACTCAAGCAGATGGAAACGTGAAAATACAGCGAGCGGGGTCGAGGGGACCACAGGCCGCTTCAACTCGCTGACCTCCTCATAGACGTCACGGGTCAGGCGCATTGCTGCATCGTGATTACCCTTGTGGGCGAAAGCTGACGCAAGCGGAAGAACCGTCGCTAGCCGCTCGGCCGTGCGTACATCGGCGGAATCGGCATCGCTTGGCAGGCTGACCAGCGTATCCAGCACGTACCAAAGGTGATGCCTGAGTAATCGGCACTGACGCTGCTCGAGCGTGTTGTAAGGCGCAATCATTTCATCGGCAACGATTAAACGTGCGCCTGATTTCAATTGATCTCGGATAGCACACAGAAACGCGGCCGTATCGAGGTGATGCGATGCTCCGATGGAAACCGCGCAATCGAACGGCTTTTCCGGCTCACCTAACTCCGTGACGGAGCCGTGAATTATCTCAACATTGCCATTCCCAGAAAATCGCCTCGACAAGTGGCCGAACGCAACGTCGCTCGGATCGACGGCCACGGCACGAATATCAGGCCGCAATTCCAGCAACATAGCTAACGGCAGTCCGGGGCCTGTCCCTATGTCAAGTATCCGAGGTCCGGCCTGCTCTGTTTCGGCTGGCAGCTGGGCCGCAACCGCCAGCGTTTGCCGTGCATAGGCAGGGTGGACCAGTTCATAGCTTTCATATGCATCTACATCGATACGGGCTTCAAAAAGCCTTTGAGACGCATCTGCCCTGACAGTCTTTTCATGTAACGAACTGCCAACCCCGTAAGGTACGGTTGCGCGACCGGCACGAGTGCATAGTTCGGCCAGCAATGAGGTCTCAACGATCGGTCCCGGCTGTAGCGACAGCTTGCTCCACTCCTCGACCCGGGAAGCGGAGGCAGGTTCCAGCGCGCTTTCTGCATAACCCCAGCATCTCCTTGCAAGATTACTCGAAAAAGTGGGCGGACACGCGCCGAGATGCGACATTTGGGCAGGCCGGTAGAGCGACACAACGGAAGGGCCAAGTTCGCAGGTCACAAACCGTCGGATTACCGGTGATGGAAAAAGCCCTTCGACGACTTTAGCAAGCTCGCGATGCGCTCGCTTTGCCTCGGGAACCGGCGGTCCGAACGTGGTCACGTTGACTTCAAGGCCGTTCTGCACCTCGATTGCGGCGCGCGCGAGCAGGGCTGAAACCGCATCCCATTCTCCCGCATTTCCGGGCCATGCCAGATCGCGATCAGGGCCAGATGCGTAGCTCGGCTCCGGATAGACTACCGTGACGATAGCCCTCGACGGGCTCTCGCCTCCGGCATACAGATGGGGCGTGTCGGCTGCGAACGAAATTGACTGACCCGACCTCAGAAGGCTGGGAGCTTCGCTGGGACCTGCCCGCATTTCTCCTGCCAGCACGACGATGTGCTCGCGAACATCCCTGGGATGAGCTTTCGCATAACGAGCCCCACCTGGAGGAAGCTCCATCAGGAAGACTTCCACCATCTTGGGGGAGGTTTGCCGTTCGAGCAGACGAACTCTGATTCCGTCTTCATCGGAAACAATTGTGTCGGTGGAGTCATCAAGCAACGTGCTGAAATTAACCCCCAGTGCATCAGCGAGATTCCAGAGGGTTTGCACACGTGGGTTACCATTACCCTGTTCGAGCGCTGAAATTGCTGCGCGGCTGACCAGACTGAGTTCGGCCAGGCCATCAAGGGTCAGACCCCGTTTGCGACGAAGTTGTGAAAGCTTGCTTCCGAGCGCACTCGATAAGGAAGGATTAAACGTCATTGCCTCGCGACCTTGCGACCATCATCACTTTTCCATTATAGCGGAAAATCTTCTATGATGGAACCCCAGCAATCTCGTCTGGTCGGACGTTTTCTCTGGCCGCGACCACGAGCACAGAAAACTCTTACGACCCCGCGCCTCCGCCCCTTCACGGACAGGTGATGCAGAATATCCCTATGGCGTGACTGCCGGGGGATATCCCCGGATATGGACAGGCTGTCCGGTATCTGTAGGGCACCTCGATTTTTCACCGCTTCCCGCTGATCGAGGCCTGCCTCGCTGCCTGAAACCTGCCGAGAACGGCTTGTCAGGATGTTCGGGGGCGTGATCAGCCGCCGTTCCGCCCGGTCACGGCGTGCTTCGGCCCTCTCGGCCTGACGTCCACGCCCGGATCACGCCGGGCAGGGGTTCAGACTGCGCAGCTGGACGAGGCGACGCATGTTGTAGGCGAGGTTCTTCATCCCGATCTTGGCCTTCGCCCTCATCAAGCCAATGGTGCGCACCAGCGTGCCGCCCATGTCGTTGGTCTGCGCGCCGAAGACATGCTCGACCCGGGCACGCACGGTGGATTTCGTCCGGTTGCTGGCCATGCCTTGTTCGGTCAGTGGCTTGCCCCGCTTGCCCTTGCGGTGGACGTGGCTCTTCAGCCTGGATGCGCGGAGCCTCGCCTCCATCTCTGCGGACCGATACGCCGGATCAGCCCAGACCCCTGCGCCGGTGTTGCCCTTCATCAGCAGATGATCCACTGCCTGGCTGTCATGCAGGGCCGCATCGCTGACATGGTAACGCCGCACCAGCTTGTGCTGGCGGTCCACGTTGACATGGTTCTTGTAGCCGTAGTGGGATTTCCCGTGCTTCTTGGTCCAGCGGGCATCCACGTCCTTCTGCGATCGCTTGGCCGGCTTGTCGGACCAGCCCTCGGGCTGCCGAGGTCGCGCAAGGGCGGCAAGGGTCCGTTTCAGCAGATCCGCGGCAGTTGTTCGCCCACGAGGCGGTCGACGATGCGGCACCCGCCGAAGGAGGTCACCATCTGCACACGGGCCGTATGGGCGCCCCCCTCGGATGCGGCGACGGCGCGGCCGATGATTGCGGCGCCCTGCCCTTCGGGGCGGGAACGCATCGCAGTCAGCGCGGCCTCAGCCTCGGCCTCGGGCACGAACAGGACCAGGGTTCCCTCATTGGCAAGATAGAGCGGATCAAGGCCAAGAATTTCGCAGACCCCGCGCACCTCGGGGCGCAAGGGCAGCGCCTCTTCCCTGATCTCGATGCCGCACCCTGCCGCCAGCGCCATTTCATTCAGCGCCGCGGCAAGCCCCCCGCGGGTCGCATCGCGAGCGGCGCGGGTGCCGGGGGCGACGGCCAGCACCGCCTCCATCAGATGCCCAAGCCCCTGACAGTCCGAGACCAGATCCGTCGACAGCGCCAGATCGCCGCGCGCCGCCAGAATGGCCGCGCCATGATCGCCCAGCACGCCATTGACCAGCACGACATCGCCCGGCCTGATCCGCGCCGCAGCCAGATCGCGCCCCGCCGGGATCACGCCGACGCCCGAGGTGGTGACGAACAGCCCGTCCGCCGATCCGCGCCCGACGACCTTGGTGTCGCCGGTCACGATCCGCACCCCGGCCAGCGCCGCCTCACGCGCCATCGAGGCGACCACGCGCTGCAACAGCGCGATCTCGCAGCCTTCCTCGATAATGAACGCCGCCGACAGCCACAGCGGTCGTGCCCCGCCGACGGCCAGATCGTTCACCGTGCCGCAGACCGCCAGCTTGCCGATATCGCCGCCGGGAAATTCCAGCGGCGTGACCACGAAGCTGTCGGTGGTCAAGGCCAGCCGCGCGCCGGGTTCACACAGCGCATCCGCCGTCAGCCGCGCCTGATCTTCGCCCGAACCGGGGCCGAAGGCGGGAAAAAAGACGGTCTCGATCAGATCGGCCATCGCCTTGCCGCCACCGCCATGCGACAGGGTCACATGGCTGTCGCGCAGCACTCCGAAAGCAATTGCGTTCATGGTCTGGCCCGCCCCCTATTCCGCCGCGACCCGCGCGCCGCCATATTGCCAATAGGCCGCGCAAGCCCCTTCCGAGCTGACCATCAGCGCCCCCAGCGGCATGTCCGGCGTGCAGCCCTTGCCGAAATGCGGGCAGGCCGTCGGTTTGAGCCGCCCCGTCATGACCGCGCCACAGGCGCAGCCCTCGGGTTCCGGCGCCGGGTTGCGCGCCACCGCATAGCCGATGCCGAATTTTTCCTCGGCGTCGAAGGCTGCGTATTTCGGGCGGATGCGCAATCCGCTGGCGTCTATCTCACCCAGACCGCGCCATTCAAAGCTGGGGCGCCGTTCATAAACATCGGCAATGGCGGCCAGACTGACCGGATTGCCCTCCTCGGGGACCACGCGGGCATATTGGTTTTCGACCTCGGCGCGCCCCTCGGCGATCTGGTCCAGCACCATCAGCACCGATTGCAGAAGATCGGTCGGCTCGAACCCTGCGACGACAAGCGGTTTCTGGAAGTCCCGGGCAATGAAATCATAGGGATGCACGCCGATGACCATCGAGACATGACCCGGCCCGATGAACCCGTCCAGCACCATATGCGGATCCTTCAGCAGGGCGTGGATGGGTTCGGGCACGGTGATATGGTTGCAGAAGACGCTGAAATTGCCCAACCCCTCCCGCGCGGCCTGCTGGATGGCCAGCGCGGTCGAAGGGGTCGTCGTCTCGAAGCCCAGACCAAAGAACACCACGTCGCGTTCGGGGTATTTCCGGGCCAGAGCCAGGGCATCCAGCGGCGAATAGACCATGCGGACATCCGCCCCCGCCGCCCGCGCCTGCAACAGCGATTGCGACCGGCCCGGCACCCGCATCGCATCGCCAAAGGTGGTGAAGATGACGCCCGGACGCCTGGCAATCTGGATGGATTCGTCGATCCGCGCACGCGGCAGAACGCAAACCGGACAGCCGGGGCCGTGGATGAATTCCACGCCTTCATGCACCAGCTTGTCCAGACCATAGCGAAAGATCGAATGGGTGTGGCCGCCGCAGATCTCCATGATATGCACCGGCTTTTCGCGGCTGGCGCCGATCTGCTCGGCGCGGCGGGCAATCGCGGCCAGCAGCGCGCGCGCCGCCTTGGGATCGCGGAATTCCGAAGCGAATTTCATCGTGCCATCTCCCGGTCGGCTTCGGCCATCTGTTCAAGCGCCTCTTGCGCCTCGCCCAGTTCATGCAGCGCGGCCAGCGTGCGCGCCGCCTCGTCCTCGTCGATCAGGCTCATGGCGAAACCGACATGGATCAGCACCCAGCGGCCGATCAGCCCCTCGGGCGGCCCCTCGGCCACGCAGGCGATATTGACCTCGCGGCGCACGCCCGAGACCTCGGCCATGGCCATCATCCGCGCGGGATCGGTCATGGCGATGATGCGACCGGGAATTCCCAGACACATGGCTATTCCTCCTCTTCCGGGGTGGCCTGACGCTCGGCCGGGTCCTTGACGCCATAGCGGTCCAGCTTGGCGCGCAGGCCCACCCGCGACACACCCAGCTCGGCCGCCGCGCGGCTTTTGTTCCAGCGATGGCGGGTCAGCGTCTCGCGCAGGATACGCATTTCGATCAGTTCGACCCGCTCTTTCAGGCTGCCGACGCCGGCAAGCACCGCCTGGGTCAGACGGCCGGCGCCATCCTCACCCGGCGGACCCTGCAGGATCGGGCGAGAGATCAGATCGGCGCCCAGAACGCTGTCTTGCGCAAGGATCAGCATCCGGGTGATCTCGTTCGACAATTCGCGCAGATTGCCGGGCCAGTCGTAACTTTCCAGAAATTCCAGCGCGGGCCCGTCAAAACCATGCACCAGCTTGCCATGACGGGCCGCCAGCTCGGCCAGCATGTGCTGGGCCAGCATGGCGATATCGCCGCGCCGAGCGCGCAGGGGCGGCACCGCAATTTCGGCCACCGCCAGAGCGTAATAGAGGTCGGCGCGAAAACGCCCTTCGGTGACCAGAGCCGCCAAATCCGTGCCGGCGCCGGCGATCAGGCGCAGATTGCTGGTCAGCGTCTCTTGCCCGCCGACCGGCGTGAAGCCGCGCCCGGACAGGATGCGCAAAAGCACAAGCTGCAATTCGGGCGTGATGGTCTCGATCCCCGACAGATACAGCGTCCCGCGATCCGCCTTTTGAATCAGGCCGATCCGGCTGGTTCCCCCGGCCACCGCCCCGCGCCGCGCGCCCAGCAGCTCGACCATGACCAGCTCATCGGGCATTCCGGTCAGATCCAGCGCGTAAAAGGGCCGGTCCGCCCTCAGCGAGGCCAGATGCGTCGCCTGCGCAAGCTGCTCCTTGCCGGTGCCCTGCTCGCCCGTCAGCAGCACCGGCACATCGAAGGCCGCATAATGCCGCGCCGCATCAACCGTGGCGTTCATGGGCGAGTTGGGCGCACGCAGCACGCTGTCGAAGCCCTGCCCCTGACGCAACGCCCGCCGGCGCTTTTCCAGCCGGGTTTCGGAGGTCGAGGCAAGCCGGCGCATCTCCAGCGCCAGACGTTCATTCTCGCGCGCAAGATGGAAAAGCTGCGCCGCATTGCGCACCGCCATCAGCAACTGGTCGGGATGCCAGGGCTTGGCGATGAACTGATGGATGCCGGCAAGATTGATCGCATCGACGATGGCCGAGGGATCGGTATAGCCGGTTATCAGAAGCCGCACCGTTTCCGGCCAGCGCTCGCGCAGCCCGGTCAGGAACTCCACCCCGGTCTGGCCGGGCATCCGCTGGTCGCAGACCACTACCTGCACCCATTCCTCTTCCATCAGCCGGGCGGCGGCGGCGGCATCCGGGGCGGTCAGGATTTCAAACTCATCCTCAAGCGCCATGCGCATCGCCGAAAGCGAATGCGGCTCGTCATCCACCAGCAGGACAAAGGGGCGCGGCGTGGGCATGGCTCAGGACTTTGTCGCCAGACCGGCACGCAGCCAGTCGATCCAGGCCTGCATCCCCTCGCCGGTGCGGGCCGAAAGGCGCAGGATGTCTATGCCGGGGTTCACCCGCCGCAGGTTGGCCTCATAGACCTCGGGATCGGCATCGCAATGGGGGGCAAGGTCGATCTTGTTCAGGATGGCAAGCCTTGCGGCCGTAAACATATCCGGGTATTTCAAGGGCTTGTCTTCACCCTCGGTCACCGACAGGATCGCGACCTTGGCATCCTCGCCCAGATCAAAAGCCGCGGGGCAGACCAGATTGCCGACATTTTCGATGAACAGCAGCGAGGCCGGTTCCAGCCGCAGCGCATCCATCGCACCGCCCACCATCTGCGCATCCAGATGGCAGCCCTTGCCGGTATTGACCTGCACCGCCCGCGCGCCGGTGGCGCGGATCCGGTCGGCATCGTTCTCGGTCTGCTGGTCGCCCTCGATCACCGCCAGCGGTTGGCCTTCCAGCATCGAGATGGTCCGGCACAGCAACGTGGTCTTGCCAGAACCGGGCGATGAGACAAGGTTGACCGCAAAGGCTCGCAGCGCCGAAAGTACCCGCCGGTTGCCCGCAGCCAACCCGTCATTGCGGGCCAGAAGCGAGGTCTCGACCTCGATCAGCCGCTGCTGGGTCAGGCCCGGCACCGACAGACCCGCCGCGCCCGCGCCGTAGTCGTGATGGTGACCATGGCCCGGCGCATGGTCGTGATGATGGTGGTGGTGATCGCCGGAACCATGGTCATGCGCGTGACCATTCGCGGCATGGCTGTGCCCATGGCCATGGCTGTGATCCTGCGCGTGCTCATGGGCCAGGCCCAGCCGGTGCGCCTCGTCATGGCTGATCTCGCGCCCGTCCACCGTCACCGTGCTGCCGCAACCGCAAATCCCACACATCAGATCACCTCCATATCCCTGATCCGCATTTCGTCCCCCGTCTCGGGCATCAGCCTGCCACCGCCACAAAGGGGACAGGGCGACAGGCGGTCGTCCAATTCCACCTGTTCGGCACAGTCGAAACACATTGCCCGGCCCGGCAGGTCGATCATTTCCAGGACCGCGCCCTCGGCCGGGCTGCCGCGCATGACCACGTCAAAGGCAAAGCTCAGCGCGGCCTTTTCCACCCCGGCAAAGCGCCCGATTTCCAGCCGCATCCGGGTCACGCGGGAAAAACCGTGGCGGCGGGCCTGATCCTCGACAATGCCGCGGATCCCTTCGCAAAGCGACATCTCATGCATGGGGTCCGGCCTCCAGATGCAGAGGGATACAGGGATCAAGGATCATGGCAAGCAAAGGCGCCCGATCAGCCTTGTCTGGCGGAAGTGTCGCAAGGCTGGCCGCCAGCAGCCCGCCCGACATCAGCAGGTGATCGGTGGGCGTACGGCGCGAAAAGCGGGTCACGATGCCGCCGGCCGCGCGCAGTTCAAGCGCGCAGAAGCCACGCGAACAGGGCACCAGCGCCGCCCCTTGTGCCATCCGGCGGGGCGGCGGGAAAGCCCCGCGCGACAGGGCGTCGAGATCGACCAGCCGGGCCAGCAGATGCACCAGAGGCCCGTGACCATATGCGCCCCGCACCGCCATCAGCAGCGGATGTCCGGCATGGCGTGTGGCAAGGCTGTTCTCGACAAGGCCGTCGCCGAACGGATCCGTCATCGCCGGCAGATCGCTGACCGCCTCGCCCGGCGCGAAATGCCCCTGAACCGCCGCGACAAGGCGCGCAAGCGGCGCGGGGCCCGCGCTCCATGCGGCCAGATCACCGGGTCCGGGCAGGCCATCCTGCCCGAAAAGCGCCACCCGCAGCGCGCGCCCCCCCGCCTGCCAGCCCTGCGGCAACGCCAGGGGCGCTAGCCCAAGCTGCGGCGGCAGATGCAGGCACAGCCTGGCCAGATGGTCGCGGATCATGTCGCGGCGCAGATCGTCCAGAGGCGGCAGCGGCAGCCCAAGCGCCAGCGCCATAGCCCATTCCTGCACGGACCGGCACAGGCCGAACAGGGCGGGCAGCATCTGCCTGACCTCATCCACCCTGCGCCCCGTCATCAGCGCATCCACCGCCAGCCCCGCCTGCGCCCCCGGCGCAAGGGCAAGCCCTCCGTCGCGGGGCAAAAGGCGAAAGCTGACGGAGGCAGAGATCATTCCACGCCCCCGGATATCTCCGGATCGTCGCCCTCTGCCGGAGCAGCGGCCAGCCCGCCGGTCAGCAGCGCCCGGCGCGTGGGGCGCGGATTGGGGATCGGTGCATCCGATGCCGGTCCGGCCTCGGACGGCGGCGCAAGCTCGGCCTCGCGGGCGGCGCGAATCTCGGCGGCGCGGTCGGTCCCGTCGCGGTTTTCGGGTTTGAACAGCTCGACCATCACCGCGCGCGCGACCTCGACGGCCTGCAACTGGCTGGTGAAATCCGCCATCGGCGAGAACAGCGAACAGGCCTTGTAAGGGCCGGTCATCTCGCGGCTGTTATGGATGAATTCATATTCGCCCGAGGGAAAGGCGACCACCTCTTTCTCGCCCGCCTTCAGGGCCGACCAGTCCTGATCCTCGCCCGGCAGCCAGATCAGGTTCATGAACCAGGGCGCGATCAGCACCCCCAGAAAGCCGCCCTGCCAGGGACGAAAGGCCATCGCCTCGACATGCAGCGCCTGATTGATGATCGGCACGTCGCGCATCTTTGCGTTGAAGACCTCGCGGAAGTCGGCGACCAGCCGGGCGCAGCGCCGCTCGATCTCGGCCGCGATCCGCATCTCGTCAGAGCCGGGATCCTCGCGCACGATGAACTGTTGCTTCGGCGCGTCGCAGCCGGGACATTTCCAGTCGGCGGGCAAGGCCGCGAACGGCGTGCCGGGCAGAACCTGCCGGTATTCATCCCCCTCGGCCGGGTCATAGCTGGTCCAGCAGATCTTGCATTCCATGATCGCCTGCGGGCTGATCCGGTCATTGGCGCCCAGATAAGACCCCTCGAACCCGCCCCGTGCGGTCTCGACGCTCATCGGATCGCCCCCAGCACTTCACGAATGCGGCCCGCGCTGTCCGCCAGATCCTCGGGCGCGGCCAGCACCACCTCGGGCATGGCGGTCACCTCGAAGGTATCGAGGATCAGCACATCCATCGAGTTGAAGAACTGCACCCGCCACAGACGATCCTGCGCGGTCGCGGTGATGCGGCAATTGCCATAGCCGCGCGACAGGATGGTCACCGACCCCTCGCCCAGAGCCTGATCGAGCCAGAGCAGATCCTCTTCGGTATGCGGAATCAGGGTCAGGTTCACCACATGCAGATCACCGGGGCCACGCCAGGACAGGGATTTGTCCATCAGTTCAGCCAGCAAGGCAGGGGCGTTCACCACCCCCGGCGCGCGCGGGGCCAGGGCCCCGATCGCCGGGCGCTGCGCATGGAACGCCCGCGTCAGGGCAAGCTGCGGCACGGGCGCGACCTCGACCCGGTCGATCCCCTCGGCCTTCAGCACCCAGACCCCGGCAAAGACGCTTTCCTGCACGGCCACCGCCGGCACGCCCCGCGCGCGCAGCGACACCTCGCCCTGACCCAGCGTTTCCGCCATCAGCGCCCGGTTGGCCGCATCCAGCGCGGACAGATCGAACGACACCGGCGCCGCCCCCTGGGCCACACGATCGCAGGCCGCGGCGATCTCGGCCAGCATCGCCAGCGCGGGCGCCAGAGACGCGACATTCCCGACCTCGGGCAGATGCATGTCATAGGTGCGCATCCCGGAGGGCAGCGGCAGCCACTCCAGCCCCTCGCCATCGTCGGGCTGCGATCCGGGGCCGAAACCAACAGGGGGCAGGTGAAAATTCTGGGCCATTGTCTTTGCCTTTCAACCCGGCAGCGAGAGGATGTGGCTGGTGCGGGCGATGTAATCGTCCCAGTCGCGGATCTTCTCGATCGAGCCGAGATAGGAGCCATCGCGGAAGAACAGAAATCCCGGCGTTTTCAGTGCCCTGTGGGTTTCGCGGACCGTTGCTTCGATGGCGTCACCCACCACGGCGCAATCAAAGGCGTTCTGAAAGGCCATGCGCAGTTCCGGCAGGATCACCGCCGCGTCCACCGTCTCCAGATTGCGGGCGGGGTCGCCCGGAACGAACAGGCAATGCAGACCGGGGCTGGCGGTAAACTCTGCGACGTCATGCAGCGAATGCAGGCGTGGCCAGCCGAATTCGGCCTCCAGCCGCGCCAGCAGCGGGTGCAGGGCGCCCCCGCCGGGGCTGTGCAGAATGTCGTGGGAATGGTCATGCATGGGTCAACCCGTTTTGCGGCCTGCGGCCAACGCCGCCTGAAGATGGGACGGAAGCGCCGGGGTGCGACCCTCGAGATCGGCAAAGGCGCCCGAAGCGTCGCCCCCCGCCATGACCGCCCGCAACCCCTGCAATGCCGCCGCGATCCGTGCGGCGCGGTCAGCGTCGATCACCTCATGCGCCGTGCCGAGGAAGGTCAGCACCCAGTCGCCGGCTTGCGCATCGGCGGTCAGGCTGAGGTCGATCAGATCGCCGCCCTCGCTTTGCCCCGCGATGCCGTCGACCTGCGCCAGCCGCATCGGGATGCCCATGCACATCAGCCGGCCCCCGGGAAAAAGCGCGCATCGCCCTCGCGGCAGGCATCAGAGGCGGCGGGGCGGCCCGTCTCATAGGCCTCGCGCCGGATCGCCGGATCCGCAAGCTGACCCGAGGTCGCGCCCTCGCCGGCCTGAACGCACCATTCGGCCAGCTTCGCCAGCGCAATCTCGATGGCAGGCCCGATCTGTGCGGCCACTTCGGGGCGGAGTCCTCCTCCGTAATCCTCCAGTTCGACCGGCTGGCAGCCGATCAGCATCAGCTGCGCCGGACAACGCCCCAGCAGCTGGGCGGTCGCGATCACCTCTTGAAAGCCGGTCTGGTGCAGGCTCATTTTTTTGGCGCCCAGAAAGGCCGGAACCTCGGCCCCTTCGACCAGCTTCAGCGTGCCGGGGGGCAGTCCGTAATCCACCGCGTCAAAGACGATCAGCGCGTCGGCTTCTTCCAGAAAGGGCAGCAGATACAGCCCCTGCGTGCCGCCATCAAGCAGCCTCACCCGTTCGGGCAAGGCATGGCGCGCGGCCATCTCTTCGACGCAGCGCACCCCGAAGCCCTCATCGGCCCAAAGCACATTGCCGATCCCCAGAACAAGGATATTTGCAGGCGCTTCCGCTGGCATCTGCCCCCTCCCCGAAGCATTGCTGGCAGGCGGTGCGGTCATGTGCCCCACCCCTATGGGCCGAAAGTATAGCCACCAGTTCCGAAAGCAGAGACAAAAAGTCGCAACCCTCGAAATTCCTTGCAAGATAATGATATAAAAACGAAATCCCGACAATGCGGGCGGGATTTCGGGATATGGTGCGGCAAGTGACCTGCCGTCTGGCTCTGAAACCGGAAACGATCCTTCCAGTTGCTGCCAGCCGCGTTCAGTCGGGGCGATCATCCTTGAAGGTGCGGTGTCCCGAGATCATCGTCGAGACCATCGACTGGCGCGACATGATGTCTTCGCGGATCGCCACATAGATATGGATGATCATGAAGATCACGATCCACCACATGCCGATATGGTGCAGCGTGTGCAGGCGCTGGGTGTTCTGAACAAGGTCCTGGACCCAGCCGAAGACGGCATAGAACATGCTGTCCTTGCCCGCCCCTTCGGCATACAGCGCAAATCCGGTGACGATCATGAAGGTCAGACCGACCGTCATGAACAGAAACATCGCAAGCTGCGCCAGCGGGTTGTGGCCGACATATTTCTTTGGCTCTTTTTCCAGAAAGAAATACCAGCGCAGCTCGAACAGCAACTCTGCCCAGAACCGGCGCGAGAAGATCGGCACATAGAATAGCTGCTTTGCATGGTGGTTGCCGATCAGCGCCCAGTAGAGACGGCCGAAAAACCCGACCGTCAGGATCATCGCGGCCGCGAAATGGGCAAAGCGGATATAGCCGAAGACAAACTGGTCATAGGCTTCGGCGATCTGCATCGAGGGCGGCGGGCTGCCGATCAGCCAGCCGGTCACGCACAGCACCATGATGCATGCCGCGTTGATCCAGTGCCAGATGCGGACCGGCGCCTCGTAGACATAGACCGAGGTTTGCCGGCTGGCCCGATCGGGGGCGCCCAGGGGGCGGCCCTCGAAGACAGGATCATCGCCGGAATGGATGTCGCTCATGGCATCACCCGGCTGCCATCAGGGCAAGGCCCGCCATGGCGATCCCGGTGCCGGTTGCCGCCTGCACCATTCTGGCCGCCGTGGCGTTCGAGATCGTGCGGGCGATGAAAATGCCGACGATATGCAGCGCCGCCGTCGAGATCAGGAAGCCAAGCATATAGCCTGCCGCATTGCCATGCGCCTCGGTCGCATGGGCATGGCCGTGGCACATGGCGAACAGGGCGATCGCGGCCAGCGAGGCAAAGGTGATCTGGTCGGATTGCCCGCGGCGCGAAAGCGCGGTCAACAGACCGAACGCCACGACCGACAGCACGATCCAGGTTTCCACCATCGGAATCGGGATCCCGGCCCATGACATCAACGCCCCCACGGCCATCGCGCCCATGAAGGTCGCCGCCCCCAGCCAGAAGCGATGCGGCAGGACAAAGCCTGACCACAGCCCCACCGCCAGCATCGCCAGCAGGTGATCCGGCCCAAAGATCGGATGCGAGAGCCCGGCCATGAAGCCCGAGGTCTCTCCGACCCCGGTATGGGCCAGAACGGGTGAGCCCATGAGTGCGGCCAGCGCGGCCAGCGTCAGTTTTTTCATTGGATCGTCCCTTTCTCAGCGAATTTTGACGGTGGCAAGCTCGTCGCCATCCGGTGACATGACATGGGTCGAGCAGGCAAGGCAGGGGTCGAAACTGTGCAGCGTGCGCAGGATTTCGACCGGCTCGTCCGGGCGCTCCATCGGCGTGTTCATCAGGCTGGCCTCGAAGGCCCCGATATTGCCCTGACTGTCGCGGGGCGAGCCGTTCCAGGTGGTCGGCACCACGCATTGATAATTCTCGATCCGGCCATCCTTGATGCGGATCCAGTGGCCAAGCGCGCCCCGCGGCGCCTCGGTCATGCCGACACCCTTGGCCTCTTTCGGCCATGTCGAGGGGTCCCATTTCTCGACATTGGCGGTGCTTTGATCGCCATTCTTGATATTCTGCACCATCTTGTCGAAGAAATGCCGCTGCAGGCGCCCGCAATATTCCGATTCCAGCGCCCGCGCCGCCGTGCGCCCCAAAGTCGAGAACAGCGCCTCGAAGGGCAGATCCATGGTGCGCAGCAGGCCATCGACCTGATCCCGGATATCCTCGTGTCCCTTGGCATAGCCGACGATATAGCGCGCAAGCGGGCCGACCTCCATCGCGTGCCCCCGCCAGCGCGGCGCCTTGATCCAGGAATATTTCGCGGATTCATCCAATTGTTCGATGCGGGTTTTCGTTCCCTTGTGGTTCGGCCCCAGCTCGAATTTCGGATTGGTTTCCCCGTCCCAGGGATGCAGGCCGCGCCCCGGCTCGCCATAGGAATACCAGGAATGATCGACGAATTCCTGCACCTGCTCGGGGTCGCGCGGATCGACGTCATGCACCTCATTGAGGTTACCGTTGATGATCGCGCCGCGCGGCAGGTGCAGCTGCTCGGGCGAAAAGTCATTCGGGTTTTCGGGGATGTCGCCATAAGCCATGACCGCCTGCGACGACAGCCCACCCCCGTAAAGCCAGCTTTTGTAAAAGCCGCCAATGGCGATCACATCGGGAATATAGACGTTCTTGTTGAACTGGTCGCACAGGTCGATGATCGAGGAAACGAGGTTCAGCCGCTCCATATTGATCGCGCCGACCGATCCGGTGCCGTCGATATTGATCGGACAGGGCACCCCGCCCACCAGCCAGTTCGGATGCGGGTTCTTGCCGCCAAAGATCGTGTGGACCTTGACGATTTCCTTTTGCAGATCAAGTGCTTCCAGATAATGCGTCGTCGCCATCAGATCGGCTTCGGGCGGCAGAAGATAGGCCGGATTGTCCCAATAGCCGTTCTTGAACAGCCCCAGCTGCCCGGATTCGATGAATTTCTTCAGCCGGTTCTGCACATCGCGGAAATAGCCCGGCGATGACATCGGATGCGAGGGCGAGACCATCTGCTGCAATTCGCTGGTCGCCTTGGGGTCGGCGCGCAGGGCATTGACCGGATTTACCCAGTCCAGCGCATGCAGATGATAGAAATGCACGACATGATCGTGGATCTCCAGCGCCAGCTGCATCATGTTTCGGATCGAATTGGCATTGTCGGGGATCATGATCCCAAGCGCATCTTCGACCGCGCGTACTGAGGTCAGCGCATGTGTGCCGGTGCAGACGCCGCAGATCCGTTCGACAAAAGCCCAGGCGTCACGCGGATCGCGCCCTTTCAGGATGACCTCCAGCCCGCGCCACATCGTGCCGGTCGAGACCGCATTGCGGATGACACCCTGATCATCCACGTTGACCTCGCAGCGCATATGCCCTTCGATCCGGGTGACCGGGTCCACCACGATGCGGCGCCCGGAATTGTCGAGGGTAAAGCCATTCGGCGTATTGATCGTCATGGCCTAGGCCTCCACCTTGTCCTGGATCTTTTTCTGCGCCCGTTTCAGCGCCGAAATCGCGGCATGGACCGCAACGGCCCCACCGACCGCACCAGCCGCGATACCACCCAGCTTGTCGGCATTGGCCTCGACCCCGAAGGCCTTGATATTGGTCAGCCGGTCATAGAACGAACCCTGATCCCAGAACCCGTCTTCCGAGCAGCCGATGCAGCCATGGCCCGACTGGATCGGGAACGAAACGCCCTCGTTCCAGCGCACGGTCGAGCAGGCGTTATAGGTGGTCGGGCCCTTGCACCCCATCTTGTAAAGGCAATAGCCCTTCTTGGCGTTTTCGTCGTCCCAATGCTCGACGAACTGGCCGGCATCGAAATGCGGGCGGCGATAGCATTTGTCGTGGATGCGCTGGCTGTAGAACATCTTTGGCCGGCCCTGGCGGTCAAGCTCGGGCATGCGGTCGAAGGTCAGCATATAGGTGATGACGCCGGTCATCACCTCGGCGATGGGCGGGCAGCCCGGCACCTTGATGATCGGCTTGTCCAGAATGACCTTGTGGACCGGCGTCGCCCGCGTCGGGTTCGGCGCGGCGGCCTGAACGCAGCCATAGGACGCGCAGGCCCCCCAAGAAATGATCGCCTTGGCGTCCCTGGCCGCATGGCGCAGCTTTTCGACAAATGGCTTGCCGCCGGTGATGCAATACATCCCGTCTTCGTTCAGCGGCGGGTTTCCCTCAACCGCAAGGATATACTGGCCCTTGTATTTCTGGATGGTGTCCTCGAAGGCGGCCTCGGCGGCATGGCCGGCGGCGGCCATCAGCGTATCGTCGTAATCAAGGCTGATCATCGACAGCACGACATCCTTGGCCAGCGGATGGGCCGAGCGGATAAAGCTTTCCGAACAGCAGGTGCATTCCAGACCATGCACCCAGATCACCGGCGTGCGAGGCTTGGTTTCCATCGCATGGGCAATCTTGGGCACGAAGGCCGGGCCGAGGCCAAGCGCCGCCGCGGTCAGTGAGCAATATTTCATGAAACTGCGGCGGGTGATCCCCTGCCGGCGCATGACATCATAGAATGTCTCGATTTGCGACAAGACGTCCTCCTCCTCTCAGCCTGGCGGCCCGGCAGCGCGGACCTTCGCGTGGTCTTTCAAGGCATGCCAAGGCAGGGGGGCGCAGGGCAATGACAGAATGTCGCAGATGGAGAATCAGATTTTATGGCGTCTTTTCAATCGGCTGCCGAAAATCCCGCGTCGCCCGGATGGTCAGGGTTCAGCCAGAGGACGCGCCCGCCGGTTACAAGCTTTTCGCCGCAGCCATGTGCTGCGCCGCAGCAACCAGCGCCTGACCGAAAGCAAGCCCGCCGTCATTGGCGGGGATCTGGCGATGCAGCAGGACCGGCAGACCGTCCAGCGCCGCCAGACATTCGCGCAACAGGAATGCGTTCTGTAACACACCGCCCGACAGGGCCACCGCCCGCGCCCGGTCGCCCTGAACCAGCGCGCGGGCCGGCGCACAGAAGGCACGCGCCAGCCCGGCATGAAAGGCCCCCGCCATATCGCCCCGATCGCGCCCGGCCGCCAGATCGGCCGCGGCGGCGCGCAACATCGGCGCGGGGTCGATGATCCCATCCCGGCAGTCAAAGGGATAGGGCGCAGCAGGGCGCGCCATGGCCTCCAGCCCCATCGCGGCCTCGCCCTCGTAGCTCTGCGCCCCGGCAAAGCCCGCCAGCGCCGCAAAGGCATCGAACAGCCGCCCGGCCGAGGATGATCGCGGCGCATTCACCCCCGCACCGACCGCCTGCCGCAAAAGGGCGCGGGGCGCGTCCGGGAACAGCCGGTCCGCCACGGCGGAAAGCCCCGCCTGATCCAGACGGGCCAGCCCATTGCGCCAGGGCTCCCGGCTGGCGCGGTCGCCGCCCGGCAGGGGGGCGGGGGCCAGATGGGCGAGGCGCTCGAACCCGGTGTAATCGCCCAGCAACAGCTCTCCGCCCCAGATCGTGCCATCCGGTCCAAGGCCAAGGCCGTCCATCACGATCCCGGCCACCCTGCCCCCGTCCAGCGGCCACAGATTATCGCCAAGACACGAGGCCAGATGCGCGTGATGATGCCAGACCCGGATCAGCGGCAGGCCTGCGCCTTCGGCGGTGATCGTCGCGCGATAGCCCGGATGCGGGTCACAGGCGGCCAGTTCGGGGGCATGGTCGAACAGGGCCGCCAGATCGCGCAGCGTGCGGTCGTATTCCAGCGCGGTCTCGGCATCGTCCAGATCGCCCAGATGCTGCGACACCATCGCCTGACCGTTCTTGGTCAGGCAGATCGCCGCCTTCATCTGACCACCAAAGGCCAGCACCCGAGGCGCTCCGTCAAACCCCGGCGGCAGGGGCAGCGTGCCCGGCACCCGCCCACGGGCGCGGCGGATCACCATTGGCGGATCGGCGCGCTCGACCCCGTCATCCAGCCGCCGCGCAATCTCGCGGTTGTGCATCAGGAAACCATCGGCAAAGCGCGCCAGCGCCTTGCGCGCCTCGTCATTGCCGGTGACCTGCGGGGCGCCCGAAAGATTGCCCGAGGTCATCACCAGCATCCCCCCGAAAGCGGCAATCAGCAGGTGATGCAGAGGCGTATAGGGCAGCATGACGCCAAGCGCGCGCATCCCCGGCGCCACATCCTCGGGCAATGTGCCCCGGGCGGGCACCAGCACCACCGGCGCCGCCGGGTCGCGCAACAATCGCCAGCAAGCCTCGGACGGCGTCGCATGGGCGCAGATCATCGCCTCGGTCCCCATCAGGGCAAAGGGCTTCGACGGCCGCCTTTTGCGCGCCCGCAACAGCGCCACGGCCCTGGCATCGGCCGCATCGCAGGCAAGGTGAAAGCCGCCCAGCCCCTTGACCGCGACGACCTGCCCCGCCTTCAGCGCCGCCACCGCCAATGCGACCGGATCGCCCGCGACCTCTTTTCCCCCGGCCTCATACCACAGGTTTGGGCCGCAGGCCGGGCAGGCGATGGGTTGCGCGTGAAAGCGACGGTCGGCGGGATCGGCATATTCGGCGGCACAATCGGGGCAAAGATCAAAGCCCGCCATCGTGGTTCGCGCCCGGTCATAGGGCAGTTCGCGCAGGATCGTATAGCGCGGCCCGCAATGGGTGCAGTTGGTAAAGGCATAGCCCTGCCGCCTACCGGGCGCAAAGACCTCAGCCCGGCATTCCGGGCAGGTCGCGGCATCGGGCGTGACCCGCGTTTCGGCGCCTGTGCCCGTGCTGGCCACGATGGAAAACCCCTCGGGCATCGCGGCAAAAACCTGTGGCACGGCCTCGATCGCGTCGATTCTGGCCAGAGGCGGCCTATCCGCGCGCAAGGCCGCGATGAAGTCGCCGCAATCCTGCGCGACCAGACGGATCAGGACCCCTTCGGCATCGTTCAGAACTTCGCCGCGCAACCCTGCCGCCCGCGCCAGCCGCCAGACAAAGGGCCGGAAGCCGACCCCCTGCACCTGCCCGCGCACCCGGATGGCGAAGCCCTGTTCCATGGTCGGCAAAGTCATGTCCGGCGGGCACTCCTTCCTCAATGCACGGTGCACACCATGCACGGATCAAAGCTGCGCACCACATGCTGCACGCTGAGCGGGGTCGTCTCGCCCGGCTGCACCACAAGCCCCTCAAGCGCCGCCTCGACCGGGCCGGGCACGCCGCCGGCGTCGCGCGGGCTGAAGTTCCAGGTGGTCGGAGCGACGATCTGATACGAGGCGATCCGCCCGCCTTCGATCCTCAGCCAATGGCCAAGCGCGCCGCGCGCGGCCTCGACCAGCCCTTCGCCGATCCCGTCGCTGATTTTCAGGGGGCCGGCCATGAAGCGGGCCTCGGGCACGATCCCGCGCGCCAGATCCTCCATCAGAACCTGACTGCGCGCCAGTTCCAGCAAACGCCCCGCCACCCGCGCCAGCACCCCGCCGCCGCCATCGCGGACCAGATCCAGCGCCAGCGGATGGCCGTCGATCACCTGCCGGGCCAGCGCGCCGGTTTCCATGGTGCGCCCGGCCAGTCTGGGGGCCTTGCACCAGCTATAGGCGGTGTCGCGCATATCCTCGTCGGGATCGGTCACGCCCTGGGCCGGATGAGCCGCAGGCCCCAGCATCCAGCTATGCGACAAATCCTCGCTGATCGCCGCGATGTCGAGAGGCTGCGCCCCGCCATCCCAGATGCCGGGGGCAAAGCCGTGGCCACCCTCCAGCGGATAGGCGCCAAAGGACAGATAGCGCCCCGAGCCGCACCCCAGATCCGCCAGATTCAGATCGGCGGCGATGCGCAGGAACAGGCCGGCATCGCCCCCTTGCCATCCCATCAGCGCCGGGACCGAGGAAAGGGCCGCGAAATCCTCGACCGCTGCCCCGAAGACCGTATCTTCCAGATAGCGGCGAAAGGCCGTCAGGCTGGCCAGAATACGCAGCCGGTCGCGTTCGGACGGGGCGCGCGTGACACCACCGGGCTGGATCGCCAGGGTATGCGGCCATTTCCCGGCCATCAGCCCAAGGACATGCATCAACCCCGCCCGCGCCTCGACCGCGCGTTTCAGGGCCGATCCCTCCATCGCCGTGAACCGGGCCACCGCCCGATCATACCAGCCCCGCGCCTGATATTGGGGTCTGGTGAAATCAGGCATGAAGAACAGGTTGAAATGCGTCAGATGGTCCGAGACATTCTCGACCGCGTGGATCAGCGCAGCCATCCGCTCTCCTTGCGGTTCGGGGACCTCGCCCACTGCCATGGCCAGAGCCCGCGCCGCCGCCGCCGACTGGCTGATCGAGCAGATACCGCAAATCCGCGGCACGATGGTCAGCGCGTCGCGCGGATCCTTGCCGGGCAGCATACGCTCGAACCCGCGATAAAGCGGCGAGTTGATCCGCGCCGCGCTGACCCGCCCCTCTGCGATGTCCAGCCGGATCTCCAGATCGCCCTCGACCCGGTTGAACGGACCGACGATCAACTGCCCCTGCCCCATCTCGCCCCCTGCCCCGCTCATCGGGGTTTTCTCAGCGTCGGCGGGGTGACGATACGATCGGCCACGGCATTCTTCGCGATCCGCTCGGGCGTGGCGGCCTTGGACAGCGAGGCCAGCGCCATGAACCAGGCCTTGGGCATATCGGTCGGCAGGCCAACCGGAATGCCGGCGATCTTGGGCGTGGCGGTGAACAGGTGGCGCGGCTCTTCGAATTCCGGCGCGGTGCAGTTGATGCAGGGATATCCGCCGCGCGTGCAACTGCCCTGACCATTCCAGGGCCGGATATTGCAATCGCCCACCGCCTGTGTGCCGATACAGCCCAGATGCTCCATCATGCAGCCCATTTCCGACAATGCGCGCGCACTGGCCTTGTATTCGTAGAACTCGTTCTTCGGGCAGGCATGATGGACCAGATGATCGGCATAGAACCGGGGCCGGCCAAGCGCATCCAGATCCGAGGCCCCCAGCCTGCCCGCCACCAGCATCAAAAGCGTCTCGGTCACCCAATCGGGATGGGTCGGGCAGCCGGCGATATTGATGACCGGCAGGCCGGCACGGGCGCGGAAAGTCGCCGGCAGGGCGCCGCCCGGATGGGCGCCGTCATATTGCACCCCCACCGCATCCGAGGGGTTGCCCCCTGCCGTGGTCACGCCGCCATAGGTCGCACAGGTGCCCACCGCCACCACATGGGCCGCCAGCGGCGCCAGATCCCGCAACCAGTCCAGCAACGGACGCCCGGTGCCCGACAGGATCTGATAGCGTCCGGTGCCACGCGGCCCGCGCGCGATCGCGCCCTCGACGCAGAGAATATCCAGCGGCACCTCGCCCGAAACAAGGCCGGCCAGAATCCCGCGCACCTCGGTGCCGCTTTCAAGGCTCAGCGCCGGATGCCACAGGAAGGTCAGCCCCGCCCCGGCAAGCAGGTCAAAGACATTCGGCCCCTCGGCACATAGCAGCGACATGGTACAGCCACCGCAACCGGCGCTTTGCAGCCACAGAATGTTCATGCGCCATCTCCTGCCAGCGGCAGTTCCAGCCGAAACAGCGCGCCACCACCGGAGGCGGGGCTGTAACTCAGCCTGCCGCCATGATCCTCGGCGATCTTGAGGCTGATCGACAGGCCAAGCCCGGTGCCTTTCCCCACGGGTTTCGTGGTGAAGAACGGGTCAAAGATCATCGCGGCCGTCGCCTCGTCGATGCCCGGACCGTTGTCGTGGATGTCCAGCACGCCACGGCCTTCCTCGCGCATGATCCGCAAGGCGATCTGCGGGGCTGCGGTTTCCGAAACCGCATCCAGCGCGTTCTGCACCAGATTCATCACCACCTGCTGAATATGGCCCGTATGCCCCAGAACCATCACCGGCCCTTCGGCATGGATCTCGGGCACGGTGCTGTGGCCGGCCCCGCGCATGATCCAGAAGGCGGCGGTGCGGGCGGTCTCGACCAGGTCGAAGGCCGCCATCTCTCCGCCCCCGTCCGAGGACAGGCGGCGCAGATCCTCGACGATATCGCGCACTCTTTCGGCCCCCTCGCGCGCGCCCTGCACCGCCTCGCGCAGGTTGCGCAACTCGCGGTCCAGCCGCAATTCCTCCCGCAGGCGGACCAGTTCATCCCTGTCTGCCCCGGCCTGAACCCGCTCGAAATAGGTCTCGAACTTGGCGGCATAGCGTTCCAGCGCATGGGCATTGGCATAGACAAAGCTGATCGGATTGTTCAGCTCATGCGCCACCCCGGCCAGCAAACGCCCCAATGAGGCCAGCTTCTCGCCATGGACCAGCTGCGCCTGAGCGGCCTTCATCTCGGCATGGCTGCGTTCAAGCTGGGCATAGGCGCGGCGCAATTCCCCCACCGGACGCCCCGTCAGCACCAGCCCCTCGATCCGGCCGCGATCATCGAGGCGCGGCGACAGGACCGCCTCGACCGGGGCCGGCTCACGCGAACTCACAAGCGAAAGCTCCATCCGCCCCGGCGCCCGCGTGCGCGCAATCTCCGCAATCAGGGCCGAAAGACCCGCGCGATCCTCTTCGCGCACCAGATCCGCCACGCTCCGGCCGACCAGGGCCGCGACAGGCAGCCCGGTGCAGACACAGGTCGAGGCATTGACCTCATCCACCCGCCCGTCGCGATCCAGCACGATCAGCACATCGGAAACCGAGGTGATGACCGAGGACAGGAACTGACGCAGCGCCTCAAGCTCGCGGTTCTGGGCCTCAAGCCGCTCCTGATGTTCGATCAGCTCGGCATAGGTGCGATCCACCGCAATCAGCACATCGGACCAAGCCGCATCCGTCAGCGCAGCACCCGCCCTGTCGTCCTTTGCGTCCATTGCCCGTGGCATCTGCAATCCTCTTCCCCTCCTTGCGCATCTTTCCATCCTGCATGTCAAGCCTGGTAGTATCCCAAGCCTATGCTGCACCCGGGCGGCGGACTACGACTTATCTGCGCTCGCTGGCCTTCTCGCGGACGCATCAAGCGTCAGGAACCCATCAATTCAATGAAGTGGGGTCATCAATTACCCGTCGACGACTTCCATCACGTCAATGTGACCCCGCCGATCTTGCGACGTGGTTTCCGCTCAACTGCTTCCGATATGCTTCCGGGGCGATTGAAGCACGAATGCAGAAAGCCTCCCGGGGGAGGCTTAAGCAGTTGTAATGTAATGTGATTCTTGGTTGCGGGGGCAGGCAACCATCTTTACTTGCGACCACCCTATTCTCTTCAAGCCGTGCTGCTGCAGACGGAAACATCGCTCCATGGCGCAGTATTTCGCACAGCAGCGTAGGAGACAGACCGAACCCGAATGCGACCTTGTAACCGCTGCTTCGCGCTTCTATCGCCAGCAACTCAACGCTGCCTAGCCTGTCTTGAGCTCCTTGGGAACGAACAGATCAGCTACCCGCCGGCAAGGGATCGGTCCCTTCGCTAAGGATCGCAAGATAGCGGCGGTAGCTGAACACCCGCCCCCGCTTGCGCCCGGTGATTTCGTCGACGATGCCCATCTTCTCCAGATCGGCCAAGGCGGCATTGACCGTCGGAGCCGACAGGCCTGTCTGCCGGACCAGTTGGTTAGAGGTCAGGAACGGGTTCTGCTGGAAAAGATCGTGAATACGGAGGGTCGATCCGGCGCGATCGCTTTCGGTCGTGATGCGCTCGCGGTCCTCCTTGAACAGGTCGACGATCCTGGTCGCAGCCTCGAAGGCCTGGTTCGCCGTCGCAGCCACCCCGGCAAGGAAGAAATCCAGCCAGGCTTCCCAATTGCCATGTTCGCGCACCTCCTGAAGCAGCCGGAAATAGTCGGCCCGATGTGTCTTCAGATAGAGGCTGAGATAGAGCAGCGGCTTGCGCAGCACCCCGTTGACGCAAAGATACAGCGTCACCAGCAATCGGCCAATACGGCCGTTGCCATCGAGGAACGGGTGGATGGTTTCGAACTGGACATGCAGTAGGCCAGCCTTGATCAGGGCCGGCAATCGCGAACTGTGCTCGTGCATGAAACGCTCCAGCGCGTCGAGGCAGGCATCGAGTTCGGTGACGGGCGGCGGCACATAAAGCGCGTTGCCGGGGCGCGAGCCGCCGATCCAGTTCTGGGAACGGCGGAACTCGCCCGGACTTTTCGTGCCGCCCCGCCCACTTTGCAGCAACCGCGCGTGCATCTCGCGGATCAGGCGCAGGGACAACGGCAATTCCTCCAGCCGCTCCAGCCCATACATCATCGCATCGACATAGTTCGACACCTCGCGGATGTCGTCTATCGGCTCCCCGGCCTGGGCTTCGGTCTCGAAGCGCAGAAGGTCGGTCAGCGTGGATTGAGTCCCCTCGATCTGGGACGACAGCACCGCTTCCTTGCGCACATACATGTAGAGGAACAGTTCCTGGCGCGGCAGCAGCATGGTGATGCCGTCTAGTCGCCCGAGCGCGCGCTCGGCGAGGCTCAACCGCTCGAGAAGCGCCAGCACATCGATCGGCGGCTCCGGCGGGAGGGGCGGCGGAACGAAGGCGCGCACGATCTCGCCCGCGACAGGGGTTTCAACAAAGCGGCCAAGGCGTTGATCAGGTTCGGAATCGGTCATGGGGTGATCATGGCACCCCATCTTTATTTAAGCAATGTCAGTTTCGGTTAAATAACGACAGTGCTAACGTAAGCCACCTTAAATAGACTCCCCCCTTCTATCCGTAGCAGGTCCACAACCGGCACGACCTGCCGTATACCTCTCAAGGATATCGCACACCGAAGCAGAGTTCCCTGGGACGACCAACCCGCGGCCTGCCTCAAGAACGCCGCAAGAAGCCTTGCGCAGTTGCGAGTCTTTCAAGGCTGCGGATAGTATGCCACATAGTCAGAAGAACAAAATGCACCGGTAATCCTCCCCGTTTTAACGGGGCTTGATCGTAGAACTCACGCGACCATTTTCAGCTTCATGGCGGGTGTAACCCCGCCGATGCCCATGTTGGGGCGTTCATTGTTGTAGGTCCATAGCCATTCGGTGGCGATCTGCTGCACCTCCTCGATGGTTTCAAAGATGTAGAGGTCCAGCCATTCATGGCGAACCGTCCTGTTATAACGCTCGACGTAAGCGTTCTGCTGGGGCTTGCCGGGCTGGACGTAGGTCAGGGCGATGCCCTGCTTCTCGGCCCAGGTCAACAGCGTGGGTCCGCGCCGTCGAAATCACCGGGAGCCATATCGGTGACGCACCGGTTCTACCCGACCTGCTCAGCCAGATCCCGGAGGATGAGCAGATCGGAAGTGTCACCGCAGATGGTGCCTATGACACCCGCAAGTGCCACGATGCCATTGCCATCCTGCATCCTCGTGGACAGTTTCCGCGTGGTTACCCGGCAGACCTGGGCGATCGGCTGGCGCTCGCGCGCGACCCATGAGAACCGGCAGGAGAACATCCGCTGCCACGAACGCATCGCAACCGCGATCCTCGTCCAGGATCCCGGCCGCGCCGAAGCCGCCATCGATGAACATTTCGACAGCGCCGTCACCGTGCTGCTGCGGGCCGGCGTGAGGTAAGGGTTGAGAGGCAAGGTTGTCCGAACTGCTGACTGAATGAAACTTGCTTCAGGTGACCTGAACCATTTGAAAGAAAGGGTGCCTCACGCTCTGGCGACAACTTCGAACTGCAGCGCGATGCGGTCAACGGAAATGGGCGGACGCCTGTCCGCCCATTCAGCGTCGTTTCAACCTCAGGCCAGTTCCCGCTTTTCACCCAGCAGGCCCTTGACGATGGCCCAGCAGGCGCCCAGCAGCACCAGCGTGAAGGGCAGCCCGGTCGAGACCGCCATCGCCTGCAGGGCCGTGAGCCCGCCGCCCAGAAGCAGGGCGATGGCGACCAGTCCCTCGAAGCTGCACCAGAAGATGCGCTGCGGCACCGGGGCGTGGATCTTGCCGCCCGCCGCGATGGTGTCGATCACCAGCGAACCGGAATCCGAGGAGGTGACGAAGAATACGATCACCAGAACGATACCGATGAAGCTCGAGATCGCGGTCAGCGGCAGTTGCGACAGCATTTGGAACAGCTGCAGTTCCAAAGCCGCGTCCGTGACGCCCGTGAAGCCCGCCAGCGTCTCGGAAATCGCAGTGCCGCCAAAGGCCGTCATCCACAGCACCGAGATCAGCGAGGGCACGATCAGCACCGCGGTCAGGAACTGCCGCACGGTGCGCCCGCGCGACACCCGGGCGATGAACATGCCGACAAAGGGCGACCAACTGATCCACCAAGCCCAATAGAAGGCCGTCCAGCCGTGACGGAAGTTGTCGTCGCTGCGCCCGAACGGGTTGGACAGCGGCAGGATCTTGGCGCCATAGGCGGCCAGGTTGCCGAAGAACCCCGTCAGGATCTGCCCGGTCGGCCCGGCGAGGATCACGAAGAGCAGCAGCAGGACCGCCAGCACCATATTGATCTCGGACAGGCGCTTGACGCCTTTCTCGACGCCCAGCACCACCGAGGCTGTGGCCACTCCCGTGATGATGACGATCAGGACGATCTTGGCGGTTATCGCGGTGCTCCAGCCGAACAAGAAATGGAAACCCGCCGATGCCTGCTCTGCGCCGATCCCCAGCGAGGTGGCCAGCCCGAACAGCGTCGCCATCACTGCCAGCACATCCACGACATGGCCCGGCCAGCCCCAGACCCGTTCCCCCAGGATTGGATAGAAGACCGAGCGCAGTGTCAGCGGCAGTCCCTTGTTGTAGGCAAACAGCGCCAGGGCCAGGGCCACCACCGCGTAGATCGCCCAAGGGTGCAGGCCCCAGTGAAAGATCGTCGCGGCCATCGCCAGACGCCGCGCGCCCAACTCGTCCCCCGGCGCACCGTCCAGCGGCGCCCAATCGGTGCGCACGCCGTTCTCGACCACCGGCCCGCCCAAGGCGGCGGTGAAATGCCCCAGCGGCTCGCTGACGCCGTAAAACATCAGGCCGATGCCCATGCCGGCGGCAAAGAGCATGGAGAACCAGCCGGTCAGGGAGAAATCCGCCGTGGCCTCGGGACCGCCCAGCCGGACCGAGCCCAGCGGCGACAGGATCAGGCCAAGGCACAGCAGCACGAAGACATTGCCGGCGATCAGGAAGAACCAATCGAAATTGCTGGTGACCACCTCGCGCAATCCGCCGAAGAACGGCCCCAGGACCGAGGGGAACAGCAGCGTGGCCGCGGTAAAGAGCACCACCGCGACGCCGGAGATCATGAAAACCGGGTTGTGGATGTCGAACGCGACCGGCTTGACACCTTCGATATTGTCCTGACCGATCTCGTAATCGGTCACGATAACCTGGGTCGGGCCCTCGGGCGGCGGCAGGGCCTCGATGCTGGCGTCGGGGGTCGACGGTTCGGGTGAGCTTATCTGTGACATGCGTCCCTTTCTCATTTGGATTCGATCGGGCGCCGATGGCTTCGACTCGACGCAAAACCCGCTTGCAGGGACAAGGGTTTCACATTTCTTTGATCATCGCCACCACAAGGAAGCCTTTGATCGGAGGTTCCGTCTCTTCCCAGGAGAAATGAAGCCGTGTCCCGCGATCATGGGATCTAGGGTCAGGACCCATTGATTTCTGCGAGGCTGCGTGATTCACGGTTCGAAAAACGAGCGGTGAACATGTCTGATCTCTTCTGGTTGACCGACGCCCAGATGGCGCGTCTTGAGCCCTATTTTCCGAAGTCCCACGGCAAACCCCGCGTCGATGATCGGCGTGTCTTGAGCGGGATTATCTTCATCAATCGCAATGGGTTGCGTTGGCGCGATGCGCCTGCGGAATACGGCCCCCACAAGACGCTCTACAACCGATGGAAGCGGTGGAGCGACAAGGGCATCTTTGCGCAGATGATGGCTGGCCTGGCAGCCGATCACGGCGAGGAAAAGACGGTCATGATCGACGCGACTTATCTCAAAGCCCACCGAACCGCGACCAGCATGGCCGCGAAAAAGGGGGGCGTGGACGCCTGATTGGCCGAACGAAGGGCGGCATGAACACCAAGCTGCACGCCGTCTGTGACAGTCAGGGACGCCCACTCAATCTTTTCGTCACCGCCGGGCAGGTCAGCGACTACATCGGCGCACGGGCTTTGCTGGGTAGCTTGCCAAACGTGGAATGGCTGCTCGGGGACCGGGGCTATGACGCCGACTGGTTCAGAGACGCGTTGAAAGACAAAGGGATACGCACCTGCATCCCCGGCCGAAAGCAGCGCAAGACGCCCGTGAAATACGACAAGCGACGCTACAAACGGCGCAATCGCATCGAGATCATGTTCGGCAGGCTCAAGGATTGGCGACGTGTGGCGACCCGATACGACAGATGCCCAAAGGTCTTCCTCTCCGCCATCGCACTCGCGGCGCTCGTCATTTATTGGCTATGACTCCTTAGCCGAGCGTGATCATCGCGCGTCCGAGAACGCTCTGGCTTTGAAGGTCGAGAAACCGCACTTCGTATTGTCCCGGCTCGTCCGGGAGCTTGATTACCGTTTCGGTTTCGTCGCCCACGTGATGGACTGTAATCCAGGTAAAGTCGGGCGCATCAGCTCGTGCCAGCGCCACGCGCCGGTCGGCATCGCCAGCTTCGATTGTCCACGAAACTGTAACGATATCGCCCGGCCTTGCTGTACCAGGAACCATAAGCCCGGCACCCTCGTCTATCGGCGCATCCGCCGCCAGCACCTCGAGCGGTCGCCGGGCCATGACCCGATCGCCGCGGTCCAAATGGTAGCGGATTTCATAGGCACCAGGCTCCGCGGGTGCAGTGAACGTGGCCTGATCTTCGTCCTGAATACGGCGATAGCCACTTTGCTCGCCGTCCGGTGTGCCGCCGGGAACGATGGCTATGTAGTCGCGCGGATGTATGGCACCGGTCCAGGATAGCGTGATCTCGGCGCCGGCCCGCGCCCTGTCCGGTCCGTCAAGCGAAACATTACCATCCATCACCTCGACCGGGGTGCGGGCGAGCACGCGATCCCCCGCGTCCAATTGCAGGCGCACCTCATAGAGGCCAGGCTCGGCAGGCGCGCGAAGCTCGCCTTCGCTCCGATCTTGCATGCGATCGTAGTCGGCATAGGTGCCGTCCGCCGAGCCGGCGGGAACGATCGTGATGTAGTCGCGCGGGTGCAGGCCCTCACCCTGCCAGGTGACCGGGAACGCCGAACCGACAACGACCTGGGCCGACGCGGAAACCGTGACCTCTGCATCGACCACCTCGACCGGGGTGCGGGCGAGCACGCGGTCCCCCGCGTCCAATTGCAGGCGCACCTCGTAGAGGCCGGGCTCGGCAGGCGCGCGAAGCTCGCCCTCGCTCCGACCTTGCATGCGATCGTAATCGGCATAGGTGCCGTCCGCCGAGCCGGCGGGAACGATCGTCACGTAGTCGCGCGGGTGCAGGCCCTCACCCTGCCAGGTGATCGGGAAAGCCGACCCGACAACGACCTGAGCCGGCGCGGAGACAGCAACCTCGGCATCGACCACCTCGACCGGGGTGCGGGCGAGCACGCGGTCCCCCACGTCCAATTGCAGGCGCACTTCGTAGAGGCCAGGCTCGGCAGGCGCCCGCAGCTCGCCCTCGCTCCGACCTTGCATGCGATCGTAGTCGGCATAGGTGCCGTCCGCCGAACCGGCGGGAACGATTGTCACGTAGTCGCGCGGGTGCAGGCCCTCGCCCTGCCAGGTGACCGGGAATGCCGACCCGACAACGACCTGGGCGGGTGCGGAGACCGTGACGTCGGCATCAACCACCTCGACCGGGGTGCGGGCGAGCACGCGGTCCCCCGCGTCCAATTGCAGACGCACTTCGTAGAGACCGGGCTCGGCAGGTGCACGAAGCTCGCCTTCGGTACGGTTCTCCAGCCGGTCATAGTCCGCATAGGCTCCGTCTTCGGCGTCGGCGGGGACAATTGTCACATAATCACGCGGAGCCAGACCCTCACCTTCCCAGCTCACCGTAAACGCGGAGCCAACCAAGGTTTGTGCAGGGCCGAAGACCTGGGCGGTGGGCTGTTGCGACGTGATGGGCGGGAAAATGGCGTGGACATTGCGCGCGCTGTCCAACGCCAAACTGGCCTCGGTCTGCGAGAAGTCGTCCTGCGCCGTCGAATGGACCGTCACGATATAGTCGCCGAACGGCAGATCCGTGATGAAGGGGTTCGCGGTGCCGGTCTGCACCATGTTGAACGAAGTATCCGATATCTCCCAGATCACCTCGCCGGACAGAAGCGGAAGCTCCAGTGGCGCTGCTGGCCGCTCCCAGATGGTCTCGTCGCCGATCTCCTCGCCTCCGAGATTTGCGGTGAAGGTGAAACTCCCTGAGGCCGGCGCGGCAGTGACCTCGCGCAAGGCTTGGTTGAGTTCCTGGGCATTGTCGGCAGTCAGGAAGCGGCCGCCGGTTTCCTCGGCGATGCATTGCATCTGCAACAGGGCGTCGGCTTCGCCCCGCACATCGAAGCCAATGACATGGGCGGTAAAATCTACGCCCGCTTCTTCCAATGCGCGGGCGGCGGCGCAGGGATCAGGATTGCAGGTCTCGATCCCATCGGAAACCAGGATCACCGTCGCCGCCTGTTCGGTGTGGCGCAACGCCTGAGCCGCGGTGACGACGGCATCGGTCATCGGGGTCATGCCCCGCGGGTTCAACCCTTCAACGATGCCGGCGATCTCTGCCGCAGTGCCGGGCGCGGGTTCGACCAAGGTTTCGATATCCGCGCATTGCCCGCGCTCGCGATGGCCATAGGTGACGAAACCGAGATTCTGATCGGCGGGGAAATCCGACACAATGTCCCCGACGACATCGCGCGCGATGGTGATTTTGTTTATCCCATCGATCTGCCCCCACATCGACCCCGAGGCGTCCAAAACAAGGATCGTGCTGGGGCGCTCCTGGGCAAGCGCCGCCGGCGCAAGGGCGGATGTCAGGGCGATAAGCCCGGCGGTCACAAGAGATCTCATGCGGCTTCTCCATCGCGCGCTGTCCCGAAGCGGGCACCGGCGCGCTCTTTCAGCTTGCGGAAATGTGAGGACATCTGCTCCAGCCGCGCATCCCACTCAGGGTCGGGCTCCTGGCCATCGGTGATCCTGAAATAGACCTGCATCAGGCAGGTGACGGCGAAGGGCTCGAGAAAGGCAGCCTTGACGCTCCAGGCGAACAGCAACGCGAAAACGAAGCCGCCCGCCGACCAGGCGCCGGGCATGACGTAGACCAGTGCCGCTGCCGGGGCGAGCATCACGAGGAAGATCAGGAAGGCGAGACCATAGGTGAAGAGCGTCAGCCAGGCGGCGTTCCGGAGCATCGCCTTCCAGTTCTGGCCATATAGCACCAGCGCCTCGCGTGCGGATCCCCAGGGATCGGTCGAGCGGGTGCGGATGGCATGGGCGAGGATCACCTCATCGATGAAGCCCACCGCCACGCGCAGGAAGGCCTGCACAATGCCCATCAACTGCCGGACATAGGGGATCGGCAGGATGGACAATACACCGCGCACAAGGCCGATGACGGCGCGAATGACTCCCTTGACCAGTTGGTCCAGCGCGAAGAGCAGTGAGGCCTGGCCGAAGCGCCCCTTCACCACGGCCGTTGCATGGGCGATCTGGCCGCGTCCTTCCGGCAGGGGCTTGCCGTCAATCAGTTCGACAAGAACCGCGACATGGCCTGCCTTGACGATGTAGAGAATGTATTCCCGAAGCCAGTACATTACAGCGCCGGTCAGGCCAAAGCCGGCAATGCCGCCCCAAGCCATCGCGGTCGCGCGGAACTCGTCATCCCCGAAGGCGCCAACGCCCCAGCCGACCCCGATACCGGCGCCGGTGGCCAGAATATAGGCCAGTGTGATTCCGAAATAGACGGCGGCACGCAGGAGCACGAAAGGCAATGTTCGGCCCAACAGTCCGAGAGCTTGTCCGATATTGAAATCCCACATGGCTCCGGTTCCTTTTGGGGCAATCAGCTTGAAGGTTGAGATGCGGGGGCAGTCTGTTCGCCCCCGAAATGGCGTCGCAGCCAGGCATTGATGTCATTGGCGACCTGCCCAGGTCCATCGCCCGATACGCCCCAACGTGACAACGGAACCCGTGTTGCCGGGCGGGTGTTGCGAAAAACCAGAACCACCTTCGAGGTGCTGCGGTCCTCTCGCGAGGTATGGCTGCGGTCAAGTTCGGCACTGTCGAGCGCCTCGAGCGGATAGTCCCGCTGACGCGTGCCGAGGCGCGATGTCCGGATGATGCTGACCAGCCCCGACCCTGCGTCCAACCTGAGCCGTGTGCGCTCGGACAGGGCGATATATCCCGCGAGAAAGGCCCCGTTCAGCCCGACCAGCAGCACCAGCGCGGTCAGGATTTCTCCCCCGATCAGATTGGCCAGCCCGATCAGGGTGATCGGCAGGACAGGCAGCATGACGAACCACAGGATAAAGCGCGGTATCGCCAGTTCCAGTTCCAGTCGTTCGGGCGTATTCGTCTCAATACTCATGACGGGTTTCCCTTTCCCTGGCGGGAAAGCCAGCCATTGACGACGCCCGTCAGATGCGCCACCTCTTCGGGATCCGGGCGGAACATGGGCACTATGATCTCGCGCCGCTCTGGTCCCGATCCGCAAATCAGCACCAGCCGGGTCTCATCGTTTCCTGCCGCCGTGCCATAGTGCGCGATGCTTTCCAGCTTGTGCAGGTCCGAGAGTGCGAATGTCTCTTCACGCCGCCCGCGCAATGTGGTCACACGCAGCCGGACAAGACCGGCATGCCTGTCCAGGCTCAGTTGAGTCAGCTGCACCAACTCGTGCATGTAGAGCCAACCGATCAGGCCCACCACGGCAAGCACGATGATCCCCGTTCCGGTCGCACCATCCCCGATGGCTGCCAGGCCCGCCGCGATCGCCACCAATATCACCGCCGCAGCAATCACCGCCCGCCGGACCGGACGATTCTCGATCTCCAGCACGCTGTCGGAGATTTGCGTCACGCGCAGCGGATCAGCCAGAAACTCGGCCAGTGTCATGGGCCTGCACCCAACGACGTGTCGATCCGCCCCTCGACGTCGCGACAGTCGTCCGGGGCATCCCGGCGGCATAGGGTTGCCGCAAAGCTGGCCTGGATGCGGCCTTCATCCTCAAGATCCAGCAGGTCGATCGACATCTGCGGCGGCTCTTCCTCGCTTTCCCAGACCGCGCCCGCCATCGCCCCGCGATCGGGCCGCATGTCGATGGTCAGACCGGCGGGCGGCGTATCTCCGGAAGGCTTGCCGTGAAAGATCAGGCCGATAGAAATGCTGCCGTCACCAAGTGCATGCAGTTCGATCATGGTCAGCGGGCCGATATCGGTGATCTGCACCATCGCCGAGCCATCATCCTGACGCATCACCTGCCAGTTCAGTTCTTCACCGTCCAAGTTTGCCCCGATCTCGCCGATGGCGTCCAATGCACCAGCGGGGGTTGCGATTCCGAGGGCCAGGACAAGCGGGACAAGCACCTTCATTGGCATTCCTATCGGCTGATCAGCTGTTCGCGGACGCCCCGCGCCGAATTGCGTTTTGTTCCCATCGCCTCATTGGCCGAGAAGAAACTGATGATCCCGTCCGAGCGCCGCGCACCGGTGCCGAATTGCCATTCGAATTGCGGCGCCGAGGCAATCTGGCAATCCTGAACCAACGCCCATTCCCAAGGCTCCGCGCCGGGCTCGGAACCCGTTGAAGTCAACATATAAAACTGCGGGTCCATTGCCTCGCCACGCACAAAGTCAAAGCGCAGCGGCTTGTTGCCACCTCGAACCGGCACCAGTTCGGTCTGAATGCCGTCCGAACCCAGATACAATCGGTTGCGGTTCCGATCATAAATGATCTCGAAGGTGCTCTCCTGAACGCCTATTGCCACACTCGTTCCGATGGCGGCTTCGGTCCACGTTCCCGCGATCAGCGGACCAATCTGTCGCAGGTCAAAATTACCGGCGCGATGGACGTCCGCGTGGCAGACCGGGTTGGACGGTTCACCGGCCAGTGCTGAGGTTGCCGTAGCGATCAGCAGCAGGGCCGCAGTTCGGGCAAAGGCGGGTCCAGCCATCTCAGTCAAGCTCTTCAAGCCGGGTGTCGAAGCTGAAGGTGACGGGCCGGGTTTCGGATGAGGGGCCGCCACTGACTTGCCCGGTGAGCGTGCCCTTCAAGGCGACAATCCCGTCGCCCGGCGTGAATTCCTCCAGGGTCAGTGTCAGGCTGTCCTGATCGCCGGTCCAATTCCGTCCCATGTCGCGCGCAAAGATGATCGTCAGCGCCATTTCGCCGGGCGCGGGCAATTCGCCATTGATCGTCAGTTCCAGATTGACCGGCCCCTGATCGCCCTCCATCTGTGAGGCAAGCAAGGAGGCATCGGCATAGTTGCCGATGATCGTCGCGCCGGACAATTCGGGGGCAACAGTCAGCTCCAGCGGCTGATCGCCAAAACTGCCGGTAACCAGCCCTCCAGGCTCGTCGGCCAGCGCCGGCAGCGCCAGAAGACAGGCCAGAACAGGTATGCCCGCTCTTCGCATGGTCGAGAAGATGGTCAAGCGTAGATCCTCCTACTGTTTGATTCCGAGTTTAGTTCTGCTCAAGACTGGCCGCCCCGTTCGTTTGAACGGGGAACATGTAGTCTCCTGTGATAGAGTTCAGTCCGGAACCTGGTTTTCATTTTGGGTTGTGGTGATGAGCTTGCGGTATCACATCGTTCAGACCGCGTTGATGACGGCACTTGTGTTCATGGCCGTACCAGCGGCTGCCGAGGACGTCCTGCTGACCCTGACCGGCGCGGTCACGGACGGCAGAGTGGAGATGACGCGCGCGGATTTCGATACGATGGACTGGCATGAGTTTTCGACATCGACCAGCGTCACAGATGGCAGGCCGGAGTTCCGCGGTGTGCTGATGCGAGACGTCCTCGCCCATGCCGGAGCCGAGGGAAGTAGTGTGCGCGCGACAGCGTTGAACGACTATGTCGTCGATATACCTGTCGAGGATTTTCACCGGTTTGATGTTCTAGCCGCGCTTTACATGGATGACGTGCCTCTGACCCCGCGTGACAAGGGTCCAGTCTGGATCGTCTATCCGCGCGACAATCACGGCGTTCTGGCCGATATACGGTATGACATGCGATGGGTCTGGCAGCTTGTCGCGCTGCATGTGCAATGACCGGCACAGGCGGGCGGGCCCGCTATCTGTGGCTTGGTGGGACTCTGTTGCACAAATTGACTGACGGTCAGAGTTCCCCTTTCCCCCGACGGAGTCATCCCACGGCTTGAGTTTCGGGTATGCCGAGTGCGGTGAAGCCGTTCAGGACGGCGACACGGATCTGGAACTCCGCGACCTGGCGGTCGAAGTCCCGCGCCATGAGGCGCTGACCCAGCAGTTTCACACAGTGCATCTTCGTTTCGACGCGGCTTCGGCGGTGATAGCCGCTCCATCGTCGCCAGATCGTCCTACCGAAGCGCTTCGATGCGCGCAGGGCTTCGTTCCGTGCGATTGCTCCGGCAGAGTCGGGCTTCCATGGCTTGGCGTTTTTGCGGGGTGGAATGATTGCAGCGGCACCCCGGGCGGCGATGGCGTCATGGCATTTGCGCGTGTCGAAGGCGCCATCAGCGGTGACGCTGGCGATCTCTTGATCAGGCGGAATCTGGTCGAGCAATTCGGGCAGCATGGGCGCATCGCCCACATCGCTGGTCGTGAACTCCGCCGCCCTAATTTCCAGCGTTTGCTCGTCAATTCCGATGTGGATCTTGCGCCAGACGCGGCGTTTGGTGCCGCCGTGCTTGCGCGCGTTCCACTCCCCTTCGCCCTCGACCTTGATCCCGGTGCTGTCGATCAAGAGGTGCAGCGGCCCTTGTGATCCGCGAAACGGGATGTTGACCTTCAGGGTCTTCTGGCGGCGGCTGAGGGTGCTGAAGTTCGGCACAGCCCAGTTCAGGTCGATCAGTCGAAGCAAGCTCTCGACGAACCCAGTCGTCTGCCGCAGCGCCATCCCGAACAACACCTTCATCGTCAGGCAGGTTTGGATGGCTGCGTCACTGTAGTCGGGCTGTCGCCCCCGTTTGCCGGTCGGCGCAGCCTCCCAGATCATGGAGGGATCAAACCAGATCGTCAGCGAGCCGCGGCGCTTGAGCGCTTCGTTATATGTGGGCCAGTTCCTGGTCTTGTATGCGGGGGGTGTGGGTCTGCTCATGCCCTCCAGCTACCATACTGGATTCACAAGATGAATCCCTCACAGGATTTGTGCAACAGAGCCTCCGGGAGGAGGAAAACCTGCTGCATGATTATGTCATGAATATCGGCTACCGCTGAGCAGGCGCAAGGGAACACCCATGTCTCTTGCATCGGCATGGGCCCTTCGCCGGCAATGGCGCAATGCACCCCTGCCTGGGATGTGGCCAGGCGATGATCCTTCTGCAGGCAATGCCCGCAAATAACGCGGCCGACAGGACATCGCCTGGAGGCACCGACAACCGCTGTCCCCTTGCCTTAGGCCAGCCTGTTCCCTTGCATTAGCCGCCGGCGATGATCGCCCGCAAACCGGCACCGGAGCAGTAATCAGCGCAGGCAGGGGCTGCAGCACCGGCATGATCGAGTCTTCCCCAGCGCCCTGACGCGGCGACCTCCGGCTCCTGACGACGCATCATTGCATGATCGGGGGGGTGTTGGAATCACGCCCGACCCGACCAGATCTTCGCCGCCTGCTGCGCCTCCCACATCGCGCGGTAGCGGCCCGGCCGCGCCAGCAGCTCGGAATGCGTGCCGAGTTGGACGACGCGCCCGTCATCCACGACAGCGATCTGATCCGCGCCGGCGATGGTCGACAGCCGATGGGCGATCACGATGACCGTGCGGTCGCGCACGACGGCATCAATGGCGCGCTGAACGGCGCGTTCGCTTTCGGTATCCAGCGCCGCGGTAGGCTCGTCCAGGATCAGGATCGGCGCGTCCTTCAAAAGCGCGCGCGCGATCGAGATGCGCTGACGCTCCCCGCCTGACAGGCGGCTGCCGATCTCGCCCAGGGGCGTATTCCAGCCAAGCGGAAGCCGCTCGATGAAATCGAGGCATTGCGCGGCACGGGCTGCCTCGCGGACCTCGGCCTCGGTCGCGTCTGGGCGGGCCATGCGGATATTGGCCATGACGGTGTCGTTGAACAGATGCACGTCCTGGAACACCACGGACAGCATCCCGCGCAGGGCGCTCTCGGGGATCTGGCGCAGATCCGCCCCGCCGATCAGGATGCGGCCCTTCTGGGGATCGGCGTGGCGCAGGATCAGTCGCGCCAGCGTGGTCTTGCCCGATCCCGAGGGACCGACCAGTGCGGTCAGGCTGCCCTCGGGGATCGTCAGATCGACATCGCGCAGGGCCGGGGCATCGGCCCCTGCATAGGCAAAGCTGGCAGCTTCGAATCTGATGCCGCAGTGTGCCGGCGTTCGCGCGGGCAATGCCTGATCCAGGGGGGCAATGGCAAGCAGCGCCTTGATCCGGTCCAGGGCTGCCTCGACCAGTTCCAGGATCGCGGTATAGAGGATGAAGGTCGCCAGCGGCTCGGACAGCCGCACCACGATCACCAGAAGCGCGGCGAAAAGCGCGAGATCCATCGTCCCCGCGACCACGTAGGCCACGCCGAGCCCAAGCATCAGGACCAGCCCGACCTCGACGACGGTCGAGACGATGAGATTCGGCTTTTCTCCCTTGCGATGCCCGTAGATCTGGATCTCCTCGAGCTTGCGGAATGTCCGTTCAAGCCTGCCGGCGCGCGCTCCGGCCTGCAACGCGGCGCGCAACACGGGCAAGCCCTGCGTGTATTCCAGCACATCCGCATTCGCCTGCTGGTGGGCGGCGCCCAGAATGCGCTTGCCGCGTCCGATCGCGGGCCGGCGCCAGCGATACAAAGGCAGGATGGCGGGAAACACGACCAGGATCAGCAGCCCCGCCCGCCAGTCCAACGCCAATAGCGCCAGCCCCGTCACCAGCGGCGTGACGACCGAGATGAAGATCAGGTTGAGAATGGTCAGCGTGGTCAGAAGGTTTTCATCGACGTTGTTGATGACCATCGAGTTCAGCTCGCCGGTGCGGTGGCCGTGCAGCGTCTCCAGCGGCATGCGCCGCATCTGCTCGCCCAACCGCAGCCGGACACGATGCGTGGCCGCGGCCATGCGGCCGTTGAAGTCGAAGCCCTGCGCCCACCATCTTGTTGCCGTCGCCGCGATCATGAGGATCGTGCAGATCCCCAGCCAGCGCAGTGCACCCAGCCAGTCCCTGCCGTCGAAGGCGGCGACAAGGAGCGGCGCGATGGCCGCCAGCGCCAGTCCCTGCAACGCTGCGGCAAGCAAGAGGCCGAGAATGACCGCCCGCAAGCGCGGGGCGTCCTCGCCCACGCTGTACTGCAGTTGGCGCCAGGTCTCGCGGATCGCGGTTGGGCCGGGGCGGCCGGCCGGGATGGTGCGCCCGGTCATTCGGCGGCTCCCTTCCTCATGTGTCCCAGGGTCCATGCCTGCGCCTCGGCATGGCTGGCCCAAAGCCGTGCATAGCGCCCCGGCTGCGCCAGCAGGTCGTGGTGGCGACCCGTCTGGACAAGCCGGCCCGCATCGAAGACCAGGATCTGGTCGGCATGGACGATGCTTTGCAGGCGGTGGGTGACCGTGATCACCGTCTTGCCACGGGTGAGTTCGCCAAGCGCACGGATCAGCGCGGCCTCGTTTTCCGAATCTGCAAAGGCCGTCGCTTCGTCCAGGACGAGGACGGGCCGGTTCTGCAGAATCGCACGTGCGATGGTGATGCGCTGTCGCTGGCCGCCCGACAGCAGCCCGCCCCGCTCGCCGGCCGGCGTGTCGTAACCTTGGGGCAGTGCCGCGATGAAATCATGCGCCTGCGCGGCGCGGGCCGCGGCGATCACCTCTTCATCGGTCGCATCGGGACGACCGAGCCTGATATTCTCGGCGATGCTGTCGGAAAACAGGAAGGTATCCTGAAAGACGAAGGCCACCTGCCGCATGAGGTCGTCGGCGCCCATGTCGCGAATATCGACCCCGCCGATCAGGATGCGGCCGCCGGTCACGTCCCAGAACCGCGGGATCAGCCGCGCAACGGTGCTTTTGCCCGCGCCGGACGGTCCGACCAGCGCCGTCACGCTGCCGGGTGCGGCAACGAAACTGACATGGCGCAGCACCTCGGTCTCGTCAGGGCCATAGCGAAAGCTCACATCGTCGAAGACCACGCTGGAATCCGCCGGCCGGCGCAAGTGGCCCTGCGCCGGGACCGGCAGCAGCGGCGCGGCCAGCACGTCATGGATGCGCGCGATCGACAGCCGCACCTTGTCGATCATGTGGCGCAGCATCATCATCGGCATGACCGACTCGGCCATCCCGGTGCATAGCAGAAGAATTGCCAGCCACCGCACCGCGTCGAGGTCGCCCTCCCGGACCCGCCAGAGCCCCAGCCACAGCACGACGGCCAGCGTCGGAAGCGGGCTGAGGATTGCCCAGGTCATGCGGACCGAACGGCCGGAATCGCGATACCACCGCGCCAGCACCGCCAGATAGGCGTCAAGCGCCTGCTGATACCGGCCAAAGCTGGAGTGGCCGGTGTCGAAATTGCGGACCACCGGCATCGCCTGGACGAACTCGACCACCGCCGCGCTGACCTTCTCGCGCGCTTCGTTGTAAAGCCGCGCCATGTTGCGTCGGCGCTTCTGCGCGCCACGCATCGACAGGATGCCCAGGCCCAGAACCGCCAGCACCGCGAGCGCCATCCGCCAGTCGAGCCAGAGCAGGATCGCCGCCGTGGCCAGCGGCGTGACATAGGCGCGGGCATAAAGCGGCGTGCTGTCAGCGACGAAGACGTGCAAGGCCTTGACGTCGTCATGGATTACCTTGGTCAGCCCGCCGGCACCCTGGGCCTGGATATAGCCCAGGGGAACCTCCGCCATCCGCTCGGCCAGACGGCTTCGCAGGATACGCTCCAGCCGGAAGGCGGCATAGTGGGATTGATTGAACGCACCCAGCCGGGTCAGATAGCTGGCGACCGTCCCCACCAAAGCACCCAGCATCCAGACCCACGGCACCTGGCCCGGATGATTGCGCAGCGCCAGCACCGTCATCGCCAGGCAGATCATCGTGGCGAGGACCGCCAGCCCGGAGACCGCGCCCAACCCCATGGCAAGGCGGATCTGGCGACGTACGGGTTCCATGATGGCCCAGGCCCGGTCGTCGTCATCCCCGCGCTCTGGCCTTGCGGCATGGCTGGCAGCTCTCATGCGTCATGCTCCCTTGAACTGCATTGGGGCCGGATAGGGGATATCCGGGCTCTTGGGCCGGGCAGGTCAGAACCCGTCGGCAGATTGGTTCCATCGACCCGGTGGTTGACCATCTTGCTACATCGATATGCGTTCGTCGAAAAAGTCGTGGACACAGCCATGGACACCATCCGGTTCGATACCATGCAGGTCACGCGGGCGTTGCGGACCGCCTGCCCGAGCAAACCCGTCAACCAGATCGCAGGTCATGATCTAGGGCCGCCGCGCCTGGATCAGGCGCCACCAGCCCTCGATGCTGGGCTCCTGAAGCAGTTCCCGCGCGCTGACCGTGATGCCCGCCTGCTTCAGTTCGGCGACCAGCTTCAGCACCGACAGCGAATCCAGCCCGAGGAACAGCAGGTTTTCATCGGAACCAATCTCCGCCTCGTCGGGGACAAGCGCCTGCACACGCGTTTCCAGCCATGCCCGGCCGAGCGTTTCGATAGATCCGATGTCGTTCATTTCGATCCCGTCCTGTGCTGCGCGGCCAAGCCTTTCCTTGACACCGCCATTAGTTGAGTATTTTTATCAACCACTATCGCCAGACGCAAGGGGATGAACATGGACCTGACCGCCATGCAGGCAGCCTATTGGACCGGGCGCGATTGGAAGGGGCCGGGCGGCGGCGTATCCGCGCATCTGCATACCGAATTCCAGCCGCAAGGGCTGGAGCCGCAGCGGCTGGACCGCGCGGTGCGCGGGCTGTTCCGCCGGCACCCCATGCTGCGGCTGCGGGTCACGGCCGCAGGCCAGCAGGTGATCCAGCCGCTGGACGACCGCCACGCCCTGCGGGTCGAGGATCTGCGGGCGCTGGCGCCGGATCAGGCGCAGGCACGGCTGGCCGCGACGCGGCGGCGGATGACGCATCAGCGGCTGGACATCGCCTCGGGCGAGGCGGCGGAATTCCTGCTCAGCCTGCTGCCGGGCGACGAGCAGCGGCTGCATGTCGACCTGGACATGATCGCGGCCGATCCCTCCTGCTTCGGGCTGATCATGGACGACCTGGCCCGGCTTTACGAAGACCCGGCCGGGATCGCTGCGGTCGAGGAACCCGAAGGCTGCTATTTCGACTATCTGGGCCGGCTGCCCCCCGACCCGGCGGCCGAGGCGGCGGATCGGGACTGGTGGCGGGCGCGGCTGCGCGACATGCCGCCGGCGCCCTCGCTGCCGCTGCGCGACGGGGCGGCCGCGCCGGAAAGCACCCGGATCTCGGCCCTGCTGCCGCCGGCGCAGGCCGCGGCGCTGCGGGGGCTTGCGCGTGAATTGCGGGTCACGCAGACCGCGCTTTACCTGGCGGTCTTTGCCGCCGTGCTGGCGCGGGCGACGGGCGACCGGGCCTTTCGCCTGACGCTGCCGGGCTTCTTCCGCGCCCCGGTGATGCGCGGCGCCTCGCGGCTGGTCGGGGATTTCACCAATATCCTGCCACTCGGCCTGCGGGTCGGGCCCGAGGCCACGCTGGCCGGACTGGCGCGCGAGGCAGGGCGCGAGATCGCCGAGGCGCTGTCGCATCAGGCCTGCCCCGGCGTCGCCGTGCTGCGCGAGATGTCACGCGGCGGCCAGGACATGGAATCCGCGCCGGTGGTCTTTACCAGCGGGCTCGACCTGGACGGGGCGCAGCGCCAACTACTGAGCCCTCGCGTCGGCCGGCTGTTCGGGCGACTGGTCTGGAGCGTCTCGCAGGCGCCGCAGGTTGCGCTGGACGTGCAGGTCGCATCGCTGGCCGAGGGCGTGCTGCTGAACTGGGACCTGCGGCTTGACGCGCTGCCCGGCGACTGGGTCCGCACCGCTTTCGATGCCTGCCACGCGGCGCTGTGCCGGCTGGCCGATGCGCCCGATCTGGCGGCGGCGCCGCTGTCGGACTGGCTGCCGGCACCGATGCGGATGCGGCGGCTGGGCGAGCTGCAAAAGGCCTATCTGCTGGGCCGCGAGGCCGAGCTGCCGCTGGGCCGCACCGCCATGCAGGAATATCGCTGCTATCGCGGCCCGCTGGATGCCGAAGCCCCGGCGCTTCGGGCCAAGGCGCTGATCGAGCGGCACGAGGCGCTGCGCTGCCGGCTCGACCCGGAGCATTCCGCGCTGCGCGTGCTGGACGAAGCCGAGCCGCCGCTGGAACGGATCGACCTTTCGGGACTGGCCGTCGATGAGGCCGAGGCGCAGCTCTCTGCCCTGCAGGACGAATTCGCCCGCGCACCGCTGCCGCTGGACGGGTTGCTGTGGCGGCTGGTGCTGGTGCAATTGCCCCGGCCCTGGGAACAGGCTTTGCTGGTCAAGATGGACGCCCTGGCGCTGGACGGCGCCGGGATCGCGCAGGTGATCGCCGAACTGATGGCGCCCGGGTTGCCGCCGGCCTCCGCCCTGCCCGAGCCGCCGCCCGAACAATCCGACCGCGCCGCCGATGCCGACTGGTGGCGCGCGCGCCTGGCCGGGGTCGAGGGGCCGCCGCGCCTGCCCTGGCGGCAACCGCCGGAGGGCATCGACCGCCCGCGCTGGCGCCGCGACAGCCGCCGGATCCCGCGCGAGCAGCTGGCTCGCCTGGCCCGGCTGGCCGCGGCGCAGAAGCTGACCCGCAACAGCATCGCCATGGCCGTGGTGCTGGAGGTGCTGGCGCGCTGGACCCCGGACCTTGCACCCTGCGTCGCGGTGCCGGTGGCGCCGCCGCCGGGCGGGGCGCTGGCCAACCGCTCGTCCTTCATCGCCGTCGACTATCGCGCCGACCGGGGCGGCTTCCTGGACCATGCCCGCCGGCTGCAGGAGGACCTGCTGGAGGGCATGGCGCATCCCGGTCTGTCGGGGGTCGGCCTCAGCCGGCTGCTGCTGGCGCAGAACGGCGGTCGGATCGCGCTGCCGGTGGTGCTGACCAACGGCATGGGCTGGGACCGGGTGCCCGCCGATGCCGGGCTGCGGCTGGTGGACGGGCTGGTGCAGACCCCGCAGGTCGCGCTGGACCTGCGGCTGTCGCTGGATGCGGACGGCGCGCTGCTGCTGCAAGCCGATCACGTCGAGCAGGCGCTGGAGCCTGCGGTCGTCGGCGCGTTGCTGGACGCCGCCGCCCGCGCCTTTGCCGCCCTGGCCGGACGGGACGAGCTGACCCTGGCCGGCGCCGATTTCCTGCCGCCGCTACCCGCGGCCCCCGCCGGGGCGGAACATGCCGGCCCCGGCCATCTGGAGCGCATCGCCGCGCAGCTGTTCGGCGGCGATCCCGACCGCACGGCCCTGATCTGCGACACCCGCCGCACCAGCTACGGCGCGCTTGGCCTGCGGGTGCGGCGCGTGATGGCCGGGCTGGCCGCGCGCGGGCTCGCGCCGGGCGACGTGGTCGCGATCTGCCTGCCGCGCGGACCCGAGCATCTGGTGCTGACGCTGGCCTGCGCCTTCTCGGGGCTGGTCTGGGTGCCCATCGACGCCGCCGCGCCGCCCGAGCGGCGCGACTACCTGCTGCGCAATTCCGCGCCGCGGCTGGTCGTGGCCGGGACCGACCTGCCCGGCTGGCCGCTGGCCTCGCCCCGCACCCTCGAAGCGCATGACCCGGCCCCGATCCCGCAGGGGCTGGCCGCGCTGTCCCGCTCCGAGGCGGCGGCCTATTACCTTTACACCTCGGGCACCACCGGGCGGCCGAAATGCGTGGTGCTGAACAACCGCGCCACCGCGAATGTCATCGGCCATACGCTGGATGCCTGGGGGATCGGGGCCGAGGACGCGGTGATCTCGGTCACGCCGCTGCATCACGACATGTCGGTCTTCGACCTGTTCGGCACCCTGGCCGCCGGCGCGCGGCTGGTCATGCCCGCGCCGGCCGAGGAAAAGGACGCCCTTGCCTGGAACCGTCTGGTGCGCGACCACGGCGTGACCGTCTGGTGCTCGGTCCCCGCCATCGTCGAGATGCTGCTGGCCTGCGCGCCGGATGACGGGCTGACCTCGCTGCGGCTGGTGGCACAGGGCGGCGACTACATCAAGCCGGCGGTGATCGACCGGCTGCGCCGGCTGCGGCCCGATGCGGCGCTGTGGTCGCTGGGCGGCCCGACCGAGACCACGATCTGGAGCATCTGGCACCGGATCGGCCCCGAGGACGACCGCATCATCCCCTATGGCCGCGCCCTGCCCGGCAACCGCTACCTGCTGCTGAACCCGCAGGGCGAACCCTGCCCCGAGGGCGTGGCCGGCCGCATCCACACCACGGGCGTGAACCTGGCGCTCGGCTATCTGCGCGACGGCGCGCTGGAACAGACCGACTTCACCGAGGTCGAGGGCATCCGCGCCTTTCGCAGCGGCGACCTGGGTCGGCTGCGCGGCGACGGCACCATCCTGTTCGACAGCCGGGTGAACGGCTATGTCAAGGTGCGCGGCGTGCGCATCTCGCTGGCCGACGTCGAGGCGGAGCTGGCCGCCCATCCCGCCGTCGCGCAGGCCCTGGTCGTAGACATTCCCGACGCGCGGGGCGAGACGGTGCTGGCCGCGCTGGTCGCCGGCCGCGACCTGCCCGAACCGGCCGCGCTGCGCGCCTTCCTGCGCGAGCGGCTGCCGCAATCGCACCTTCCCGACCGCATCCTTGCAATCCCGGCGCTGCCGCTGTCGGCCAACGGCAAGCCCGACCGCCGCCGCGCGCGCCAGATCGCGGGCCAGCCCGGCCCCGGGCCCGTCCTGGCGCCGAAGGTGCCGGCCGACGAACCCGCGGACGCGCTGACGGGCCTGATCCTCGCCGCCTTCCGCGAGGCGCTCGGCGCGCCCGGAATGGGGCCCGAGGACGATTTCTTCGACCATGGCGGGCATTCGCTGGTCGCGACCCGGATCATCGGCAGGCTGCAGGCCGAGCATGGCATCGCCCTGCGCTTCACCGACATCTTCCGCCATCCGACCGCCCTCGCGCTGGCCGGGATCGCCACCCGCAGCGCGCCGGCCGCACCGATGCCCGCAGCCGGGGACGACGCGGCCGGGCCCCAGGCGGCGCCCCTGTCGCTGGCGCAGCAATCGCTGTGGAAGGCCTATGCCGCCTTCGGCTATGGCGGCATCTTCAATCTGCCCTTTGCCCTGCGTTTCCCGACCCCGGTGGACGAAGCGGTCTTCGGGCTGGCCTTCGGCGACCTGATCCGCCGCCATCCCGTGCTGCGCAGCCATTTCCGCGAGGAAAACGGCCAGCCGCTGCAAGAAGTGGTCCCGGTCGAGCGGCTGGGCAATTATCGCTGGTTCTGGACCAGCGCCGAGGCGGGCGAGGCAAACCGCCGGACCGAGGCCGGCCATGTCTTCGACCTTGCCCGCGAATTGCCGCTGCGGCTGCGCTTCTTCCGCGAGGGGGACGAGCAGGTGCTGTCCATGCTGTTCCACCATATCGTGCTGGACGAATGGTCGCTGAACCTGCTGATGGACCAGCTTGGCCACGCCTATCGCCAGCGCGCGGCGGGGCTGGCGCCGGATTGGCCCGACCAGCCGCCGGGCTTCCACCGCTTCGCCGCCGCGCAAAGGGCGGCGGATACGGACCGCGCGCATCTGGACTACTGGCTGGATCACCTGCGCGGCGCACCGCGTGCCCGCCCGATCCTCGGCGCTGCGCCGGGCGGGCAGGACCCGCAGGGCGGCTGGACCCGGATCGACCTGCGGGCCGAGGTCGCACGCGGGCTTTACGCCACGGCGCGGCGCAACGCGGCCTCGCTTTTCGCGACGGCCTATGCGGCGATCGGCGCGGCGCTGGGGCGGCTGGGCGGCATCGGCGACCTGGTGATCGGCACCTCGGCCTCGGGGCGCAACGATCCGGCCTGGTTCGACACGGTGGGCTATTTCACCACCATGACCGCGCATCGGCTGGCGCTGGGGGCTCAGGACACGCCCGCCGCCCTGATCGCGCAGGTGCGCGACCGCATCGCCCGGTCGCTGCCGCATTCCGAGGTCCCGCTGGACCTGGTGGGTGAGGCGCTGACCGGCAATCCCGTCACCCGGCTGGACGAGATGTTCGAGGTCTTCATCCAGCTCCACGCCCGGAACCGGATGAACGGCGCCATCGCGCTGATGGACGGCAGCCGCGTCGAATACCGGCAGATCGACCCCGACAAGGCGGAATCGCTGCTGGGCCTGCAATTCGAGATCGTCGAGGACGTGGCGGACGAGACCGCCGGCCTGCGCATCATGCTAAGCCATCGCGCCGACCGCTACGGCCCCGCCGAAATCCGCCGGATCACCCAAGCGGTCGAGGCGATGCTGGCCCGCTTTGCACAGCCGCAGGACGATCAGCCGCTGGACGCCGGCGAGGCAAGCCCCAGATGCGCGGCCAGCGTCTCTCCGGCATAGGCGTGGCGAAAGCGCCGCGCCTCGGCCAGCGCCGGGATCAGTTCGGACAGCAGCAGGTCCAGCGATTCCCCGCTGCCGCCCGGCAGGGCGATGAAGCCGTCCATGGCCCCGGCATCCGACCAGGCGGCGATCTCGGCCAAGGCCTCGGCCGGGGTGCCGACGAAGGTCCAGTGCCCGGAATTGGCGACCTCGGGGCGCAGCAGCAGGTCGCGCAGGGGCGGGCTTTCCTGCCGGATCAGCCGCTGCAGCAGCCCCGAATGGGTGCGGCTGCGCAGCGCCGCGTCCCCGGCCGGCAGGTCCGCGGGGGTCAGGGGGCGGTCCTCGGGCCAGTCGCCCAGGTCGCGGCCGACCAGCGCCCCCAGCTTGGCCCGCAGCGCGGCAGGATCGCGGCGGGCCTGCGCCTCGCGGAACATCTCCTGCGCCTCGCTCCGGCTGGGCGCCAGATAGGCGTGAAAGCCCGGCAGCAGCCGCGGCGCGTCGTCGCGGCCGGCGGCGCGGGCCCGGCGCTGCAGGTCCGACCGCAGCTCTTGCCCCGCGGCAGGGTCGGGGACCGAGGCGAAGATCGCATCGGCGACCGAGGCGGCGAAGCCGCGGCCCTCGGCCGAGGCGCCGGCCTGGAACAGCGCGACGCGCGCGGGATGGCGCGGCACGTTCAGCGGCCCCTCGACCTGATAGAAGGCGCCGCAATGGTCGATGGCCGCCAGCCCTTCGGCACCGTGGCTGTCCCAAAGGCGGCGCACGACATCGGTGAACTCGGCCGCGCGGGCGTAACGCTCGGCCGCCGAGGGCATGGCGGCAAGGCCGAAATTCCGCTCTCCATCCAGCGCGGTGACGATGTTCCAGCCCGCCCGGCCGTTGCTGAGCCAGTTCAGCGTCTGCAATTGCCGCGCGGCGACATAGGGCGGATTGAAACTGGTCGAGACCGTCGTGACCAGCCCGATCCGCCGCGTCGCCCCGGCCACGGCGGTCAGCACCAGCGTCGGATCCAGCGCCGCCCGCGCGATGCGCGGCCCCGCCCCCTTCGGGTCGATGTAAAGGCTGTCTGGCTTGAAGACGAAATCCAGATGCGCGGCCTCGGCCCGGACCGCCAGCGCGCAATCCAGCGCCAGCGCCTGGTCCGGGGCCGGCGGCGGCCCCCAGGTCCGGGCAAGGGCCAGACCGATATGCAGCATCCGCGCCATCGCATGCTCCTCGTGAAAATTGCGTCTGGATAATTCCGAGTGTTTTACTTTACGAACCGGAGGACGCGATTGCCAGCCGGAGTGAAAACGTGATCCGCATCCAGGGCCTGACGGTCGGCTATGGCCGAAAGCCGGTCATTCGCGGGCTGGACGCCTGTTTTGCGCCAGGGCGCTTCACCGCGCTGGTCGGGCCGAACGGCTGCGGCAAATCGACGCTGCTGAAGGCGGTGATGGGCTTTCTGCGTCCCCAGGCCGGCCGCGTCACGCTGGACGGCGTGCCCATGGCGCGCATCCCGCGCCGGGCGCTGGCACGGCGCATCGCCTGGCTGCCGCAAGAGAACCATTGCCCCGACTACCTGACCCTGGGCGAGCTGGTCGAGATGGGCGGCCATGCCCGGCAGGGGCTTTTCGCCGGGCCGGACGACCGCGACCGGCTGCTGTTTCGCGAGGCGCTGCGCATCGTCGGGCTGCAGGATCAGGCGCATCTGCCGGTCAACGCCCTGTCCGGCGGCCAGCGGCAGCGCGCCTTCATCGCCATGGTGCTGGCGCAGGACACGCCCGTCGTGCTGATGGATGAGCCGGTGAACCACCTGGACGTCACCTATCAATATGCCCTGCTGGGGCTGGTGCGCGACCTGACGCGGCGCCATGGCCGCACGGTGGTCTCGGTCCTGCACGACCTGAACCTGGCGCTGAGCTTCGCCGACGAGGTGGTGATGATGTCGGGGGGAGAGGCCCGCGCCTCGGGGCCGGTGGCCGAGGTCCTGAACGCCGCGAACCTGCGCGAGGTCTTCGACCTAGACGCGCAGGTCATCCGCCACGAGGGGCGGCGGATCTGCCTGCCCGCCCTGCCGGAGCCCAGCGCATGAGGCGCGGCTTTTCGGTCCTTGCGGTGCTGGCGCTGGCGCTTTGCCTGCTGCTGGCGCTGTCGGCGGGCGAAAGCTGGATCCCGCCCTCGGGGATCTGGGCCGCGCTGGCCCGCTTTGACGAGACGCGGCAGGCGGATGTCATCGTGATCTACCAGCGCCTGCCGCGCGCGCAGATCGCCATGCTGGCCGGGGCGGCGCTGTCCATGTCGGGGGCGGTCCTGCAGGGCGTGCTGCGCAATCCCCTGGCCTCGCCCTCGCTGGTCGGGATCAATGCCGGGGCGGCGCTGGCGGTGGTGGCCGGCGCCTTCCTGCTGGGGCTGGAGCCGCGGGCGCAGGGATCGGCCGCGCTGGCGGGCGGCGGCCTGGGCTTCCTGGCCAGCCTCGGCGTCGCGCGGCTGGCCGGCCATGCGCATGATCCGCGCGGGCTGGCGCTGATCCTGTCCGGCGCGATCGTCTCGATGTTCCTGGGCGGGCTGACGCAGGCGCTGCTGCTGTCCGATCCGGCGCTGCGGCAGGATTACCTGGGCTGGCTGGGCGGCAATGTCAGCCATGTCCATGCCGAAAGGCTGGCGGATTTCTGGGGGCTGGCGGCGCTTGGCATGGCGGCGATGCTGCTGCTGGCCCGCCGGCTGTCGCTGCTGGCGCTGGGGGCCGAGAAGGCCGCCTCGCTGGGCATCGACGTGGCGCGCACGCAACTTCTGGCGCTGGGGGCGGCGGTGCTGGCCTCGGCCTCGGCGGTGGCGATCTGCGGACCGCTGGGGTTTCTGGGACTGGTGGTGCCGCATCTGGTGCGGCCGCTGACCGGCCCGCGCTTCGGGGCGCTGCTGCCGGGCTGCGCCCTGGCCGGGGCCTGCCTGTGCCTGCTGGCCGACCTGATCGCGCGCATGGCGCTTGCCCCCTTGGCGCTGCATACCGGCGTCGTGCTGGAGCTTCTGGGCGGCATCGCCTTCATGCTGATGGTGCGCCGCTTCTACCTGCGCGGAGCCGAGGCATGAGCAGCCGCGCCCTGGACGGCCGCCGCGTGCTGCGCCTGCCGGGCGGGATGCAGATCGGACTGGCGAATCTGGCCGCCGCGCTGGCCCTGACGCTGGCGAGCCTGGGGCTGGGGGCGGTTTCGCTGTCCTGGGGCGAGACGCGGCTGGACCTGCTGGCGCCGCTGGATGCGGATCAGGCCTTCGCGCTTTACCAGGTGCGGCTGCCGCGCCTGCTTCTGGGCTTCATGGCGGGCTGGTCGGTGGCGCTGGCCGGCGCCATGCTGCAATCGCTGGCCCGCAATCCGCTGGCCGATCCGGGCCTGCTGGGCCTGTCGCAGGGCGCGATGGTGGCGATCATGGTCCTGACCGTGCTGGCCCCCGGCCTGCCGCCGGCCTGGCTGCCGGGCGCGGCGCTGCTGGGCGGCCTTGCGGTCGCGGCGCTGCTGCTGGCGCTGGTCCGCGGCCATGCCGGCGGGCTGGCCGTGCTGCTGATGGGCATTGCGCTGGAATCGACGCTTTCGGCGGTGACGGCGGTGCTGGTCCTCTATACCCCGCCCGAGACCTCGCATGCGCTGGCCGGCTGGATGGCCGGGTCGCTGGCCCTGGCCGACTGGCCGCGGGTGACGATGCTGGCGCCATGGTTCGCCGCCAGCCCGATCGCCATCCTGCTGCTTGGCCGGGCGCTGCGGCTGGTCGACCTCGGCACGCCCATGGCGATGGCGCTGGGGCTGGATGCGGCACGGGCGCGGGTGGCGGTCCTGATCGTCGCGGTGCTGCTGAGCTCGGCCGCCTTGACGGCGGTGGGGCCGCTGATGTTCCTCGGGGTCATGGCGCCGCAGCTGGCGGCGGCGCTGTCGCCCGCCTCGGGCCGGGCGCGTCTGGTGCTGGCGGCGCTGACCGGCGGGCTGCTGGTCACGGCGGCCGACATGCTGGCGCGCAACGCCGGCACCGATATCGGCCTGCCGGTCGGGCTGGTCCTGGTGACGCTGGGCGCGCCGCTTTTCGTGCTGGCGATGCGGATGCGGCTGTTCCTGCGGATGAGTTCAAGCTGAAAAGGAGGACGAGATGCGCCGATTGCTGATGACCGCCCTTGTGGCGCTGGCCGCCATCGGGACGGGACAGGCCGCCGAGGTGACCGACGATACGGGGCGGCAGGTGCGGATCCCCGACGACCCGCAGCGCGTCGTGGCGCTGCACGAGCCGGTGCTGGCGGTGCCGCTGATCGAGCTGGGCGTGCCGGTCGTCGGAATCTACGGCCGGGGCGACGACGGCTCCAGCCTGACCGCGGTGGATTTCCTGCACGAGATGCTGGGAGGTTCCAAGGATGCCGACCCGATCCCCGGGATCGGCCCGGTGGGCAGCATCAACCTGGAAAAGCTGCGCGCGCTGCGGCCCGACCTGATCATCGGCACCGATTACGATGCCGGCAAGGCCAAGGCCCTGTCCCAGGCGGCGCCGGTCTATCTGCAGAACAGCAGCGCCGCAACCGCCCACGGCTTCAGCGTGCAGGAGGAGCTGGCGCGCGTCCTGCATCGCGAGGACCGCTTTCGCGAACTCAGGACCGCCTATCAGGCCCGGCTTGACGGATTGCGCGGCCGGTTTCCCGACCGCCTGCCCAAGGCGCCGGGGGAAAGGACCTATCTCATCGTCATGCTGACCGACCAGGCCAATGTCGTGGCCGGCATGTCCGGCGCGGTGCAGGCCCTCGAGGACCTGGGCTATCGCCGGGCCGAGATCGCCGGCGAGGGCTCGACCCGGCAGTCGCGCTCGATGCTGATCCTGCCCATCGGGGCCGAAAGCCTGGCCGGCCTGAACCCGGACCTGCTGCTGGTGATGACCAGCTTCGCCACCCCGGCGCGGGACGAGGCGGCCGCGCGCGCGGCGCTGGACCGGCTTTCGCCCGGCTGGGACCGTTTCATGGCCCCGGCGCGCGAGGGGCGGGTGGTGTTCCTGGATTCCGCCAGGGTCACCAGCCCTTCAGTCGCCAGCGCCATGCACACGCTCGACGCGGTCGAGGGCTGGCTGGCCGGGGGGCCGCGCTGACGGCGAGGGCGCCGGGGCCGACGACCGGCGGTCTGCGGCCGGCCGCTCTGCACGGCAGGCCCGCCAATGCGCCACCTGCTGGCGGATGAACCATTCCGCCACCTGCCCGAACAGGGGGCCGATGAAATCGGGGGCGAGGCCCGCCTCGGCGGCCCAGGCCGCGCGTTCGTCCAGCATCTGCCGCACCCGCTCCGGCGCGGGGATCGAGGCGATGTCGGGCTTGAAGTCCGCCGCGGCCAGCACATAGCGCAGCCGCAGCCCCAGCAGCCCGACGATGCGGGCGTCGATCATGTCGATGCCGCGCCGGACGTCGCCCAGCCCCGCCACCGCTTCCGGCGGGACCAGGTCCGGCGCCAGATCCTCGGGCGCCACGACGGCCGGGCTCATGCACTCTCCTCCTGCCGGGCGGCGACGGGATCGGGGAAATGCGCCTCGCGCAGTTGCTCGCGCAGCTGGCGCTTGTTGACCTTGCCGACGCCGGTTTGCGGAAAGCGATCCAGCACGATCACCTCGTCGGGGATCTTGAAGGCGGCAAGCCCGGCCTCGGCCAGATGGCGGCGCAACGCCCCCGGCCGGGGCGTGGTGCCCGGCGCGGCCAGCACGAAGGCGCAAAGCCTTTCGCCCATCAGCGCATCGGGCCGCCCCACCACCGCCGCATCCAGCACCGAGGCATGGGCGACCAGCAGATCCTCGACCTCGTCCACGCCGATCTTTTCGCCGCCCCGGTTCACCTGGTCCTTGGCCCGCCCCTCGACGGTGATCGCGCCGTCGGCGTCGCGCCGCGCGATGTCGCCCGAGCGATAGAAGCCGTCGGCGGTGAAGGCCTGGGCATTGTGCCCGGCCATGTCGTAATAGCCGCGGATCGTGTAGGGGCCGCGGACCTGCAGCTCGCCCGGCTCGCCGATGGCGGCCTCGCGCCCATCCGGGCGGATGATGCGCAGCTCGTCCCAGGGCGACATGGGCCGGCCCTGGGTGTTCACGATACGCTCCTCGCTGTCGGTCAGCGCGGTGAAGCAGACCAGCCCCTCGGCCATGCCGAAGACCTGCTGCAGCTGGCAACCCAGTTCCGGCCGGATGCGCCGGGCGCTGGACGGGTTCAGCTTGGCGCCGCCGACCTGCAGCAGTTGCAGCGACGACAGGTCCGCCCCCAGCCCGGCCTGCGCATCCAGCCACAGCAGCGCCAGCGGCGGCACCAGCGCGGTCATCGTGACGCGATGGCGGGCGATCAGGTCGAAGCAGATCCCGGCCTCGGGCTCGGGTGCGACGACCACCGTGCCCCCGGCCCACAGCGTGCCCAGGAAACCCGGGCAGGCCATCGGGAAGTTGTGCATCATCGGCAGCACGCACAGATAGCGCGTATCGCCGTCCAGCCCGCTGGCCGCCACCGCCATGCGGATGTTGTAGAGATATTCCATGTGCCGGCGCGGGATCAGCTTGGGCACGCCGGTCGTCCCGCCCGAGATCTGGAAACAGGCCACGTCCTCGGCATTGGGACCGGCCGGCAGCGGGAGATCGGGACGGAACAGGCTGTCGAAGGGCGTCGCGTCCCGGCCGTCGCCCAGCACCACCACATGCCGGACCGAGGGAACCTTGTCCTGCACCCGCCGGGCCAGCGCCACCATGTCATACCCCCCGGGCTCCTGCGCCGTCAGGATCGCGCGGGCGCCGGTGAAATCGGCAAACTGGCCAAGCTCAAGGTCGCGATGGCCGGGCAAGGCCAGCACCGGCACGACGCCCAGCCGGCAAAGCGCGAAGAACAGCGTGACGAACTCCCCGCAATTGGGGAATTGCACCACCACCCGGTCGCCGCGAACCAGTCCCAGCGCCGAAAGCCCGCCCGCCAATGCCAGCGCATCGCGGTGCAACCGATCGTAACCGATCTGCCGCGCACCGTCGATCAGGGCGATCCGCCGACCCAGCCGCCCGGCTTGCCGCGCCAGCAGGTCGAAGAATGTCTCGTATCGCCAGATCCCGGCCTCGCGGTAACGGTCAGCGACGTCCCGGGGCCAGAACGGGCAGCGGGCCTGCCAGTCCAGAGCGTGATCTGCCACAGCAATCTCCTTTCGCAATCCGCTGGCGAAGGGTGGGCAAATCTTCCTTGATAGGGAGGACCATGTCCGCTCCGCCGAAATCCCGACCGTGACGACTGGCGGAGGGCTGAACGCACGGTATCTTATCTTTTTTATCGGATTACTGTCGCACAACCACAGATGGGTGTAAAGTGATCCTGCGGCGCAGGTTGTGGCGCAGGGGTCACGCCCTGGATTCCCAGGCGCCGCCACCCCTTGCCCCAAGCCTTGTCAATCGGTTAACCCGGCGCTGTCGCTCGGCGGTTTCCCGCCGGCGGAACGGAATCGCAAATCGCAGCCAGCATTCGCCAGCCCGCAGTAGATCTGGATAGGGTTTGGAGATGAATGGACATAAAATCCCGGTGCTGCTTGGCACGGTCGCCATGCTGGCATTGGCCACGGCCCCCGCGCTGGCTCAGGACAATCAGGGCATGGCCGAGACGCTGCGGCTGGACGAAATCGTCCTGACCGGCGAAAAGCAGGCGCGCAGCATCAAGGATACCGCCTCTTCGGTGGCCGTCCTGACCACGCGCGACCTTGAGGAGAGCGGCGGGCAGGACAGCATCGCCGATGCGCCGACGGGCATCGCCAACGTGACCTATGTCGCCTCGGGCGGCCAAGGCGGCGCCCCCACCATTCGCGGGCAGGACAGCGAGGGTCCGAATTCCGGCGCGGTGGCCTTCTTCGGCGGCACGGCCCCGCGGCTGGCCTTCAATCTGGACGGGCATTATCTGGGCTACAACGAGATCGTCTGGGGCAGCCAGGCGCTTTGGGACGTCGAGTCGATCGAGGTCTTTCGCGGCCCGCAGACCGCGACCCAGGGCGCGAACTCGATCGCCGGGGCGATCATCGTCAAGACCAAGGATCCGACTTTCCAGCCCGAGGGCGCCGCGCAGCTGGAATATGGCAGCCACAGCCGCCGCCGCGCCAGCCTGATGGCCTCGGGGCCCTTGTCCGAGGATCTGGCCGGGCGCATCGCCGTCGACTACTGGGCGCGCGACAATTACATCGACTATACCAACCCGGATTTCGCCGTCGGCTCGACCGATCAGGACCATGAATCCCGCACCATCCGCGCCAAGCTGCTGTGGCAGCCGAAGGACCTGCCGGGATTCGAGGGCAAGCTGACCTTCTCGCACAGCCTGACCAACCGGCCGAACTGGGAAGCCGCGACCGAGCCCTATGAAGATCTGGAAAGCGCCACCGCATCGAATCCCAGCTGGCGGCTGCGCACGAACACCACCATCCTGGATGTCAGCTATGAATTCGGCAATGGCTGGACGCTGTTCAACCAGCTGCAATATTCCGACATCTGGATCAAACGCTCGACCGAGCCGGTCGACTCGGGCACAGCGATCCTGGATCAGGACGTGACCTCGAACGAGACGCGCGTAACCTTCGGGACGCCCGAGGACCGGATCAGCGGCGTAGCGGGACTGTTCGTCTCGCGCACCGATTCGGACGAGCTTCTGGATTACCGCGGCACCACCACCTATGACGACCGCAAGGACAGCCTGGGGATATTCGCCGAAACCACCTGGCGCCTTGCCGACCGCTGGAGCCTGACCGGCGGGCTGCGCTATCAGCGCGACGACATCACCCGGCGCGGCGTGTCGAGCTTTACCCCGAACGTGCTGGATTACGACGAAAGCTTCGACGCCTGGCTGCCCAGGATCGCGCTGGCCTATGACCTGGACGCATCGACCCGCATCGGCGCCATGATCAGCAAGGGCTACAACCCGGGCGGGGTGACGCTGAACCTGACCAGCGGGGAATACGTGCCCTTCGACGCGGAGACCTCGTGGAACTACGAGATCTTCGGCCGCACCCGGTTGCTGGACGACCGGCTGGAACTGACCGGCAACCTGTTCTACACCCAGCTCCATGATGCGCAGCGCTATGTCGTGACCAGCCTGCCCGAGAACATCGGCAGTTCGATCACCGTCAATGCCGAGCGCGCCAAGTCCTATGGCCTGGAACTGGGGATGGACTATCTGCTGCGCGACAATCTGCGGGTCAAGGCGGGGCTGGGCCTGTTGCATACCGAGATCAGCCGCTTCACCAGCGCGGCGGCGGATTACCAGGGCCATCGCTTCGGCCGGTCCCCGGACTATACGCTTTCGCTGGCGGCCGATTGGGACATCACCCCGGAATGGCGGCTCAGCGGCCAGCTGCGCCATACCGACGGCTATTATTCCGACGACAACGAGGACCGCGACACCTGGGTCGATTCCTATACCGTGGCCAATGCCCGGCTGACTTGGCAACCGCGCGAGAACCTGCAGGCCTTCGCCTATGTCAACAACCTGTTCGACGACCGCTCGGTGACCTATCTGCGGGCCAGCCGCTCGATCGGCGGCTTCGAGGCCACCGTGGTCGAGCCACGCGAGCTGGGTATCGGCCTGAAGATGACCTTCTGATGCGAACGAATGCCCCGACAAGGATCGGGGCATTCATCTTCTCTAAGAGCCTGCTGATCCATCGGGCCTGGACTGGCCGGTTCCGAATTGTACGACGCTCTACCACAAGCAGAAAATTTGCATGTACAAAACCGTATCGGCCTGCTTCAGGTCCGCTGCACCCGTTGTTGTGAGCGGTCTGACTTCCTCTCTTGGACAAAGTGTCGCAGGTCAATACAAAATCTTGACGGATACGGCGCCTTAATCCCTATATGTAGGCATCACGGTTCTTTCGGGTCGATCCGGCCCGAAAGCGAAGAGGGAAGCCGGTGCGCCTTTCGGAGCAAGGCCGGCGCTGCCCCCGCAACTGTAAGCAGCGAGCCTGCGCCGGATCACGCCACTGGTGCCGCACGGCATTGGGAAGGCCGGCAAGGGCCGCGACCTGCGAGCCAGGAGACCTGCCGTGACGATGACGATGAACCACGGGCGGGGTGTCCCGGCGGTGCGCCTGGCAATGCGGCCTTGTCGCCGCAGGGCTCCATGCGTCCTGGCCTGCCCCGCCCACAGCAGCACGGGGAACAGATGCGGCCATTCTTCACCACCAGACCTGCCGAGGCCGGCGTCGCCGTCCGCAGCACCGCAAGGGCGGCAGCAAGCCGCAGGCAAGGGAGGGCGCGTTGATGCCGGCGCCGCTTACGCCCCCGCCCGCCGCGCCGGCAAGGGATGTCGCCGTCGATGTCGCCTCGTCGGTCAACGAATACTTGGACCGTGCCGATTGGCGGGTGAATGCCAACGCCAACCAGGACTATTCGCTCGGCGGGCTGATCCTGAACGTCTCGGGCAAGGTGGTGGCCAACTACTGGCTGTCGCATGTCTATCCGCTTGCCGTGGGCGAGGCGCACCGCCGGGGCGACCTGCATATCCACGACCTCGACATGCTGGCCGGCTATTGCGCCGGCTGGTCGCTGCGCACCTTGCTGACCGAGGGCTTCAACGGCGTCCCCGGCAAGGTCGAGGCCGGGCCGCCGAAACGCCTGTCCAGCGCCATCGGCCAGATCGTGAACTTCCTGGGAACGCTGCAAAACGAATGGGCCGGCGCGCAGGCCTTCAGTTCCTTCGACACCTATATGGCCCCCTTCATCCGCAAGGATGGCTTGGGCTATGCCGAGGTGCGGCAGGCCATGCAGGAGCTGATCTTCAACCTCAACGTCCCCTCGCGCTGGGGCACGCAGACCCCGTTCACCAACCTGACCTTCGACTGGGTCTGCCCCGAGGATCTGCGCGACCAGGTGCCCGTGATCGGCGGTCAGCCAATGAATTTCACCTATGGCGCCTTGCAGGCCGAGATGGACATGATCAACCGCGCCTATATCGAGGTGATGACGCGCGGCGACGAAAAGGGCCGGGTCTTCACCTTTCCGATCCCGACCTACAACATCACGCCGGACTTTCCCTGGGACAGCGAGAACGCCAAGCTGCTGTTCGCGATGACGGCGAAATACGGCCTGCCCTATTTCCAGAACTTCCTGAACTCGGACCTCAAGCCGAACATGGTGCGGTCCATGTGCTGCCGGCTGCAACTGGACCTGACCGAGCTGCTGAAACGCGGCAACGGCCTGTTCGGCAGCGCCGAGCAGACCGGCTCGCTGGGCGTCGTCACCGTCAACTGCGCGCGGCTGGGCCATCTGCACAAGGGCAACGAGGCCGGGCTCCGGCGTCGCCTGGACGAATTGCTCGACCTGGGCCGCGACAGCCTGGAGATCAAGCGCCGGGTGATCCAGCGGCTGATGGACGACGGGCTGTTTCCCTATAGCCGGCGCTACCTGGGCACGCTGCGCAACCATTTTTCGACCCTGGGCGTGAACGGCATCAACGAGATGATCCGCAACTTCACCGACGATGCACATGACATCACCACGAGCTGGGGCCATGGCTTCGCGCTGCGGCTGCTCGACCATCTGCGGGCGCGCATCACCGCCTTCCAGGAACAGACCGGACATCTCTATAACTTGGAGGCGACGCCGGCAGAGGGCACCACCTATCGCTTCGCCAAGGAGGACCGCAAGCGTTTTCCCGGCATTCTCCAGGCCGGCACCGAACACGAGCCTTACTACACAAACTCGAGCCAGCTTCCGGTCGGCTTTACCGACGACCCGTTCGAGGCGCTGGAACGGCAAGAGGCGCTGCAGCGCAAATACACCGGCGGCACGGTCTTGCATCTCTACATGGGCACGCAGCTGTCCTCGGCCGAGGCCTGCCGCAAGCTGGTGCGCCGGGCACTGGAGAACTTCGGCCTGCCCTACATCACCGTCACGCCGACATTCTCGGTCTGCCCCAGGCATGGCCATATCGCGGGCGAACACGCGTTCTGCCCGCGCTGCGACGAAGAGCTTATCGCGAAAAAGCGGCAATCGGCCGCGCATTGAGAAAGGAAAAGACCATGTTCGACGACCGGAAAACCGGACCGGAAGAGATCCTGCTGGCGGATGAGGAACGCCAGCCCTGCGAGATCTGGACGCGGGTGATGGGCTATCACCGCCCGGTATCCTCGTTCAACCGCGGCAAGAAGGGCGAATTCCGCGAGCGGCTGTATTTCAGCGAGCGGCAGGCCGATCTTGGCTGAGATCCGCATCGGCGGCCTGCAGCGCCTCTCCAGCTGCGACTGGCCGGGCGAGCTGGTCGCCACCCTTTTCCTGCAGGGCTGTCCCTGGGACTGCCCCTATTGCCACAACCCGCATCTCATCCCGCCCGAGGCCGAGGGGGCGCTGGATTGGCAAGAGATCCTGGGCTTTCTGGCGGGACGGCGCAGCCTGCTCGACGGCGTGGTGTTCTCGGGCGGGGAACCGACGCTTCAGCGCGGCCTGCCCCAGGCGATGCGGGCGGTCCGGGACCTGGGGTTCAGGACCGGCCTGCATACGGCCGGCCCTTACCCGGCCCGGCTTGCGGCGGTGCTGCCGCTTTGCGACTGGGTCGGCTTCGACGTGAAGGCGCCGTTTTCCGGCTATCGGCGGGTGACGGGCGCGGCCGGCAGCGGCGACAGGGCCAGGGAAAGCCTGCGGCTGCTGCTGGCCAGCGGCACGGCCCATCAGGTGCGCACGACGGTCGATCCCGAACTGATCGACGAGGCGGCTCTGGCGCAGATGGGCGCGGAACTGGCGGCGCTGGGTGTCGCCGACCATGTCTTGCAGACCTGCCGCCACACCGGCGTGCGGCGGAGCCGACCCGTTCACCTGCGGGACTGAAGGTCCGGCCCCTTCCGCGCGGCCGGCATATCGCCGCGAAGCTGCTGGCGGATGGACCGGCGGAGCGGTAAGCGCTTGCGCCCTGCGCGGGCAGCACGCTGCGGGCGATGGATCGGTCCAGCGCCTCGAAGGCATTGAGCCCGATCGCGTCGTAAAGCTCGGCCCGGGGTCTGCATCTCGGGCAGCATGGCCGTCGTCGCGCCGTCGCGGGCCAGCGCGGCGTAAAGCCGCTCTTGCGCCTTGTTGGCCACCCGCAGCGACGAGACCGGCCAGATCACCATGTCATAGCCCAGCTCCTGGAACTCCTCGGCGGTCAGGGCGGGGGTGCGGCCAAACTCGGTCATGTTGGCCAGCAGCTTCACGCCGGGCAGGCGGGCGCGGACCTCGCGGAACATCTCGACCGAGGTCAGCCGCCCGGCGGGCAGGTCGTGCAGGCCTTGCACCGCGTCGAGGAAGCGGTGCTGCTCGGCGGTGGCGATGATGCCGTCCGACAGGGTCAGGAACTTCTGGACATAGTTTTCCCGCACGAAGGGGCGGGTGCCGTCGGGATGGGCGTCGGCCAGCGCCAGTTCGTCCTCGATCACCCGGCCGTCCCTGAGCGTGACCGCGACGCGGCCGCCGAACGCCTTTTCGCGCGGGTCGCGGGCGTGATAGCGCCGCGTCCATTCCGGGTCTTCGACGGTGGTGATCTTGTGCCACAGCGCCACGGTTTCGGGCCGGTTCGCGCGCTCGGGGGCATAGGAGCGTTCGTGGTGCCAGCCGCCATCCTCCAGCGCCACGGCAAAGATATACATGATGGAATGGTCCAGCGTCTCGCGCGAGGCCTTGGGGTCCAGCTTCTGCGGGTCGTTGGCGCCGGTGCCGATGACATGATGCGTATGGTGGCTGGTGTGGATCACGATTCTGTCCACCCGGGACAGGTCGCCGATCCTCGGCCCCAGCCGGCGGGCGAGATCGATCAGCGCCGCCAGCCCAAGGATCAGCCGCGACAGGCCCGGGGACCGTCGCCGGACAGGGACTGTCGCGGAAACGGTCATTCCCGCGCGCCACCGGCCTCGATGCCCGAGGGGATGCGGATCCCGGCATGGATCTGGTGGGCATCGACGATGATGATGCGCCGGTCCCGCACCGCCGACATCCTACTGGTGACCGGGTCGGCCTTCAGATATCGGCTGACGCAGTCCAACGTCCTGACTCAGGATCCCGACCCGCCGGCCAGCAACCCCTGGGCGCAGGTGCAGACCGGCGAGGTGCAGGTCCGCGGCTTCGAACTGGAAGGCAAGGCCAATCTGGCGGCCGGGTTCGATCTGGTCGCCTCCTACGCCTGGCAGGATTCCGAGATCACCCGGACCAACACCGCCGCGCAGCTGGGCAACCAGCTCCAGCTCGCGCCCGAGCATCAGGCGACGCTCTGGGCCCATTACACCGTCCAGAGCGGCGCGCTGGAGGGCCTGGGCATAGGCGGCGGCTTGCGTCATGTCGGGCGCTGCTTCGGCGACCTGAACAACCAGATCGAGCTGCCCTCCTTTACCCTGGTCGATGTGGCGTTGAGCTATGATTTCGGCAAACAGGATCCGTTGCTTGCGGGGGTGATGCTTCGGCTGAGCGCCAGCAACCTGTTCGACAAGCGCCATGTCACCTCCTGCGCCTCGCTGACCTCGGCCAACTGCTATTACGGCGAAGGACGCTCGGTGATCGCCACGCTCGACTATCGGTGGTGATCCGGGGGCCGGCAATATGGTGAGAATAGTTAGCCCGAGGAATTGCGCAGAAGGCTTGCAACTGTTTTTTGAGCCGCTGGGCTTGGGTGTCATAGGAAGCAGTTTATGCTGCACGGAGAACGAGAGGGTCTCATGACCAAAGGGCGCCACCGAATTTTCAGAAATCCTTGCGCTCATTTCTAATAGCCGGGCTTCCCTTGGGTATCCTGTGCTTCCAGTAGATGAGGATGTAGCAATTGCTGCGGCTGCAATACCCAGCCGTACGGAAATATGCACGTAATGCCCTTGCGAGCCTTGCCCCCGTTTGCTGCCAGGCCGGTTTACAGAAACACGGATGAAACAATGCAATCCTCTTGCTCAGAGGAAAGCTGTTGTACCCGCCGTTCGCAACTAAATGCCGCCGAGGCTCTCACGCCGGGATGGACAGCCTTGCGCCCGATCGGTGCGTGATCCACGATCCAAGGAACAGGCGATTACCGTTGAGGTTGGCTTGCGTCTTGCGTCTAGTCCCAGCCATTCGGCTGGAACGTGGGATTTTCAAATCCGCCTTGATCAAAGTCAAGGCATTCGGCTGCCGGATATGCTAGCGGATCGGCAAAGGATGCTCCCATCCCTTCCGTCCCAGCGGATCGCTAGGTTTTCCCCAAATCTCTGAATGCACCCCGAGCGGGCAGAGAGGAACGCCATGTCGATCTCGCGATCTCCGGGCCCAATGACCCTTGGCCTCGTTCTTGTCCTGACCGGCCCAGTTCCGGCCTTTGCCCAGGACCAGCCGTTGGTGCTGGACACCATCACCCTGACCGCAACCGCACTGCCCACCGAATTGCTGAAAAGCCCAGCCTCGATCACCGTGATCGACCACGAGAAGATCACGGCCAGCACCCCGGTCTCGGTGGCCGGGCTACTGCGCGACGTGCCCGGCGTCCAGATCTCCGAAGAAGGGATCGAGCGCATCTCGATCCGCGGCGAAAGCTCGCGTCGGGTCGCTATCCTGATCGACGGGCAGAAGCTGACCGATCACACGAACTACGGCCAGCCGGTGCTGATCGACCCCACCTCGATCGATCGGATCGAGATCGTGCGCGGCTCGTCCTCGGTGGTCTCGGGCAGCCAGGCCATCGGCGGCGTGATCAATATCATCACCAAGCGCGGCGCCGCCAAGCCGCTGGAGGTGACGACCGGCGCGGGCTGGATCTCGGCCACCGAGGGCTATCGGGCCTCGGCCAGTGCGGCGGGCACGGTCGCGGCTGGCGCGGGTGAGCTGGACTACCGGCTAACTGTGGGCCGCATAGACCAAGGCGACCGCCGGACGCCCGAAGGCGTGCTGGAGCAGTCCGACACGCAAGACCGGACCATCTCGGCCCATGTCGGCTATCGTCTCGGCGACCATTACTTCGGACTGAAGGCGCTGAACCATGATCTGGCGGCAAATGTGCATACGGGCGATCCGCTATTCGCCATCGAACTTCCCAAACGCGACCTGCGAAAACTCGGCCTGTTCTACGAAGGCACGGATCTGGCTCCTTGGCTGACCCGGCTGACTTTCGATCTTTACGGACAGACGGTCGACCGCGTGTTCCGCAACGAGGTAACGCAGTTCCCTGGTCCCATGCGCCTGAACGTCCTGTCGGATTCCCGCGACGAGCAGCTGACCTGGGGGGCGAACCTGCGCGCCGAGATGCAGTTCTCGACCAACAGCCGCACCGTCGTCGGCATCGAATACGAAGACGACCGGCTGAAGGCCGACAAGGTGACGGTCACCACGGTCAGCGGGCCGATGCTGCCCTTTCCCAGCGTCACCACGCGACTACGCTATGACGATGCCGCCATCCGCACCGTCTCGGTCTTCGGCCAGCACGAGGTCGACCTATCCAGGGATATGACGCTGACCCTGGGCGGGCGCTGGTACGATGTGAAAGCGACCCATGATGTCTCGCGAGAGAATGGCACCGATCTGCCACGCAGTTCCAACGACGACAGCCTTGCGCTGTTCTCGGCCGGGCTTGTCTGGTCGCCGGACGACGGCTTCGCGCTACGCGCCAATGTCTCGCAGGGCTACATCCATCCCTCCCTGAGCCAGTTGTTCCTGTCCACGACTGCGGGCGGCGCAGGCACGCTGATCGGAAACCCCGACCTGAAGCCCGAGCGCGCCACGACCTACGAACTGGGAGCGCGCTATGACCGGAACGCGCTGCTACTGGATGCCACGCTGTTCTACAGCGACGCCACCGATTACATCGCTTCGGTGGTGATCGACCCGAGCGATCCGCGAAATCCGGTCAGCCAGTATCGCAACATCGACGCCGCACGAACCTGGGGGATCGAGTTGCATGCCGAGCGCCGCTTTGAGGCGGCCGGCCTGACGCCCTATATCACCGCCAGCGCGATGCAGCGCGAATTCACCTATGCCAACGGCTACCAGACCCGCGATAGCGGCACGCCGGCACTGGCCGGGCGCATGGGGCTGCGCAAGGACTGGTCCCTGGGCAAGGTCGCCGGGATCTTCGACCTGTTCCTGCGCGGTGAAAGCAGGGTCGAAATGCGCGCCGATACGGGCGAAGTGGTGGATGGTACCGGCGGATTCGCGACGCTGAACCTGCACACCTCGGCCGATCTTGCTGACGGCCTTGCGCTGACCGTCGAACTGAACAACCTCACCAACCGCTCGTATCGAGCCTATGGGCAGATGGAGGGCGCCGAGCGCTCGTTCAACCTGTTCCTGACCAGAACCTTCTAGGGGCAAGCCATGCTGGAAACCGCGCTGCTGATGCTGACGCTTACCGCCGACGGCGATCTGCGGGTCACGCTGTCGCCCGCTGCGGACGCGGCCGAATGCGAAATCGACCGCGAAACGGTGGTAGGCATCCTTACCGATGCCGGGCAGCCGCCACTGGTCGCGCTTTGCGGGCAGACGGCTCTGCGCCTGACACCTTTCGTCCACGGCGCTGGACCGGCCGAAGAAACCCACCGCTACCGGGTCGAACTGCCCTCGGCCGGCGGATACGCCATCACGCCCCTCGCCGAGGGAGAGGCTTGCACGACGAAGGAGCATGCGGAGCCGGCGATCTATTGCACGCGTTCGGCGCAGGCGGTCCTGCCGGATGGCTAGGCCCGCCCTCGTCGCGGCGCCGACGCATCGGCGCGAAAAGCCTCCAGCCGCGCCTGGAAGTGCTCCACCAACAGCGGAAAGAGCGACGCTTGAAGACCTCTTTGCTGCGGAAAGCCCGCAACCGCTGGCCGACGCCTTTCCCGGAAAGCGCGCCGTCCATCCCTTCATCGGCATGGATCCGGTGCCCGAAGGAACTGTTCCTAGACACTGGGACGAAATTTACAGGAGCCCGCGAAGGAACCGTGGCGTCGCCTATATTCATGTTCCCTTCTGCGAGAACCACTGCCTGTTTTGCGGCTTCTACCAGAACCCGTGGTCCGCAAGCGTAGGGCCGCCCTATGTGGATGCGGTGATCGCACAGCTCGAGTCCTTCGCACGAAGCCCAGCACATGACGGCCCGCCGCTGCAGGCGGTCTATCTCGGCGGCGGTACGCCGACGGCGCTTGCCTCGCCCGACCTTGCGCGACTTGTCATGGCCATTCGCCGCTGTCTGCCGCTGGTACCCGATTGCGAGATCACCCTGGAGGGCCGCGTCCAGTCCTTCGACTGCGACAAGGCACTTGCCGCCTTCGATGCCGGCGTCAACCGCATCTCTGTCGGAGTCCAGAGCTTTTCGGAACGCATTCGCCGCCCCCTGGGACGGCGCGCGGGGACCGCGGGCGTCATTTCCTTGCTCGAGAGCCTCGTCGGCCTGGATCGCGGGGCCGTCGTCGTCGACCTGATCTATGGTCTGCCGCAGCAGAGCCCCGAGGACGTGGCCGGGGATGTCCGGCTTTGCGCACAACTGGGGCTTGACGGCCTGGATCTCTACTCGCTGAGTCTGATTGCGGGCACGCCCCTGCTGAGCGCGATCGAGAAGGGAAAGCTGCATCCGGCGGCCGGCTCCAGCCTGGGGACGTATTTCGCCGCCGGCGAGGAGGCAGCGATGGCCGAGGGCTGGTCCGCCATCTCGACCACCCACTGGCAGGGTAGCCTGCGCGAGCGCAACGTCTACAATCTCGCGGTCAAGACAGGGGCCGATTGCCTGCCCTTCGGCGCCGGGGCGGGAGGCTTCCTGGGTGGGTTCAACTATCGCATCACGGCAGACCTGCGCGATTTTGCCGCCCGTGCAGGATCCGGCACCTGCCTGACCGCGGCCATGATGCGCGCCACTCCCACCGCCCCGATCCACAATGCGCTGAAATCCGGTATGGAGCGGGGACGCCTCGACACAGTCGCCGTAGACGCCGCGCTGGCAAGGGTCTGCGGATCGGAAGCCGCCAGCTTCTCGACCCATGCCGCCCCCCTGCTGGCGCAATGGAGCCGCGCTGGTCTTCTGGAGCCCTACCATCGCTTCCACCGCCTGACCCGGGCCGGCCGTTTCTGGCAAGTAGCCATGACCGGGCGGCTCATCACCTGGCTGCGCCAGCATCCTGACCTTGGAGACCGACATGGCAGACCTGACAGTTGACCCCATTCGCGCCGCGTTGGCCGAAACGCCCCATGCTGCACTCGAGGATATCGCCCGCAAGGCTGCCACTACACCGTTGGCCGTTCTGGACGCCCTGCCCGAAGGCGAGGTTGTCTCTCTGCCGGGCACCACACTGCCCGAGGTGCTGAAGGATATAGCCCGCTGGGGTGAGATCACCCTGATCGTCCACACCCCGACTGTGATCCTGGAAGTAAAGGCCCCGCTCGGCCACAGTGAAATCGGCAATGGCATGCTTAACCTTCACGGAAAGCCGATCGGGGGACATATCAAATATGAAGCCTGCGCTCGTGTGGCTTTTGTACGTCGAAAGCTATTCGGCATCGAAACACGTTCAGTACAATTCTACGCCAAGGACGGCCTCTGTATGTTTAAGATCTATTTGGGTCGCGACGAGGGCCGACAATTGAAGGCAGAGCAGATCAGCGCCTTCGACGCGCTTGAAGCGCGCCTCATATCTGCTTGAACCCGTGACGGCGAAGACTCTCGTAAGTTTTGGGACCGTCACGCTTTAATCGGCTCGCCTGTCTGCGTGTCAACTCACTGACCAGAGTTCCGCGAGCTGATGTCAAGCGCAAGGAGAAGTCAAATGAAGAAGTATATAAATAATGGCCATTTGAGACCGCCCCGATTACACAGGCGAGTAATCCACCTCAAATCGCCTCAATTAAACGTATCCCCCGCAAAGCCCCACACTATTGTTTTGCGACGAATGCCCGTTATATAAACAACACTACACTCAAAAATCTGGGAAACAAAGCTTACACTAGAAGGGAAGTCAGTCTCGATAAAATTTGATCTTCAACAGCTCAATAATTGACCCAGCCCAATGCTGTCAGTATCTTAATATAAACATATCCAACGGCGGGCCGGCGGAGTTTTTAATTATGGCCAACCGATATGAAAAATGGACCGACGACCAGCGAAAAAATCGGATAATGGAATTGCGCCACCTCCGCTATGTCATCGCAGCGGTGGAGCATGGCAGCTTCAGCGCGGCGGCGGGTGAACTCGGCGTGCGGGAATCCGCGATCAGCCGGCGCATCCGCGATCTCGAGGACGAGACCGGCGCAGCGCTCTTCATCCGCCACAAGCGCGGTGTGACATTGACCGATGCAGGGAGGAGGTTCCTGACGCATGCCCGGCGGGCGCTCAACGAGGTCGACCTGGCCGTCAAGGATGTCGGCGCGGCCGGCCGGGTCGAGCATGGCGTATTGCGGATCGGCATCTTCGCCTCGCTGGCCTCGGGCTTCCTCGCCGATCTGCTGCGCCGCTACAACGACGATCATCCCGGTGTGCGATGCGTGATCGTGGAAGGCAACCCGAGCGATCACATCGCCGCCGTGCGCCAGCATTGCATGGACGTGGCCTTCCTGACCGGCACACCCGAAGCGGCGGAATGCGATGTCGAGGTCTTCTGGCAGGAGCGGGTGTTCGTGGCGCTTCCGAAGGACGACGATCTGACGGTCCGAAAGCGGATCGCCTGGTCCGAATTGCGTGACCGGCATTTCGTCGTCAGCGAGGCCGGTCCGGGACCGGAGATCCACGACTATCTGGTCCGGTATCTGTCGGAACTGGGTCATCACCCCAGTGTCGAGCGCTGCCCAGTCTCCCGTGACACGCTGATGCAACTGGTCGCCCTGGGCAACGGGTTGACGCTCACCAGCGAAGCGACAACCGGCGCGACTTTTCCCGGCGTCGTCTTCCGGCCGCTCGCAACGGAGCCCCTGCCCTTCTGCGCGGTCTGGTCGCCACGCAACGACAATCCGGCCCTGCGCCGCTTGCTCAGCCTGACGCGGACCCTGTCGGCGCAAGACAGCAAGGCACGATGAGTCAGTCACCAGGTCGACGTCCAGCACTGACGCCCCGTTTTGCCTTAGCGAACCCGCGATCCGAGGCCAGAAACCGCTCCAGCATCGGCACGAGCAGTTTCTGCGGCGGGACCGCGGCACGCGTTCCGCCCGAGCCTGTGCGGCCCAGCAACTCGCCGTAAAGCACCAGATCCCTGTGCAGGCTGGCGGGCAGTTCGACGGTCAGCTTCACGGGCGTATCATCCGCGATTGGTCCCAGCTTCAGCTTCGTCATGGTGTCATCCTCCCGCATTCTCGAACACCAAATCTCGCCCCACAAGAATCCTGACCGGGAAGCCCGGCCGGATGGTCAACGTCGGGGCGACCTGCAGCTGGCGCTGGACGATCTTCTGGCCGGTCTGATTGACGGTGTCCTGGGCGCCGTCGCGGATGGCGCGGATCAACCGGTCCTCCTCGTCGCCGGCGGCGAGTTCGGTGCCCACCGCCAGCAGGGTCGAGAGACCGGCGGCCTTCATCAACTCTCCCCAGTGATAATCGACCCCGTCCTCGAGTCCGGCGTAACCGGCGGCATCGGCGCCCGGCAGGCGCTCCAGCACCAGCGAGCGGCCGTCGGGAAAGATCAGCCGGTTCCAGACCAGCAGCACGCGGCGCTGGCCGAAACGGACGCCATCGTCGTATTCGCCGATGATGCGGGTGCCCTGCGGGATCAGCAGGAACGAGCCGGTCGGGCTGTCGTAGACGGGTTGGGTGACCTGGGCGATGATCTGGCCGGGCAGGTCGGAGCGGATGCCGGTGATCAGCGCCGCCGGGATCACCGAGCCGGCCTGCAGGACGTAGGGCGAGGCCGGGGCTTCGACGCGATCCGGGGCAACGGTGATGCGATCTGCGGCGCCGCCCAGGAACGCCGCATGCGGATCCTGCGTGGCTGCGGCGCCGGGCTGTCCCATGGTACCAAGCGCGCCTGGGGTCTGACCGGCTGGCCCTGCGCCCATGTCCGACCCGCCCGCAGGCCGTGGCCCACCCTGAAAGAACACGCCGCTGAGCCGTGCGGCCTCCTCCTCGGCCAGCCGTTGCTGCTCGGCCGCGTCCATGGCGGGTGCGGCCTCGAGCGGCGCGGAGATGTCCGCTGCAGGCACCGGCGCACCGCGGTTGCGGGCATCAAGGATCGGCTTGCCGAGATCGCCGGGCAGCGCCGGGCCGAGGGCGGGGCCGCTATAATCATGCGGCAGTTCCGCCAGCCCGTCGGCAGTGGCGCGGTTTTCGGTGGAGAACAGCTCCTCGCCGCCACGTTCCACATCTTTACTCTGCAGGGCGAAGATCAGCGCCGCACCGATGCCGAGCGCGGCAATGGCAGCCATCCCCGCCAGCACCTTGCGCGACAGCCGGGTGACGCGCGGCGGTTCGGCGCGCAGCCGCATCGGCGCGGCAGAGGTGTTCCTGTCGCTCATCAGGACGAGCCTTTCGTCGGTGCGCGGGTCGGTTGGGCGACCGCCCGTGTCTGTTCCATACGGATAATCCGCACCACCTGTTGGCGCTTGCCGGACCCGAGGCGCAGTTCGGCCACGCCGAAGAGCCGGTCCACGATCAGCACGTTGCCGTGGACGCGGCTGTTGACGATCTCGGGCGCACCGTCCGGGCCGATGACGAAGAGCGGCGGCATCTCGCCCTGCGCGATGCCGGGCGGAAAGACCACATGGACCCGGCGACCGTCGTCGAAGACCGAGACCGGCCGCCAGGGCGGGCTCGCGCCTTGGACCTGCAAGCCGTAGCGATGGTTGCGCGCCGATTTCCCAGGGATTACCGGTGCTGCAGGAGGCGCCTGTCGCTGCACCGCTGCCGAAGACGACGCGCTTTCCGGATAGTGCCAAGACACCGCCGGCATCCAGGTTTCTTCGTCGGCGCGCAGTTCCAGCATATAGCGGCGCCGGTCGGTGGCGATCACCAGATTGGTGCTGATCTCGGGCCGGGTCGGCTTGACCAGCACATGTACGCGGCGCGACGCGCCGCTGCCGCTCTCGGTCTCGCCGATGATCCAGCGGGCGGTGTCGCCGGCGGCGATGGGTCCGGTGCCGGTCAGGCGCTCGCCCGGCTCCAGCGCGATATCGGTGACCTGTCCGGGCGCGGCATAGACCTGATAGAGCGCGCCCTCAGACCAAGGATAAACCTGGATGGCATTATAGTAGCCCTCGCGGCGCGGCTCGACCCGCGCGGCGAGATTGGCGTTCGTCACCCGGCTTTCCGGGTTTTCCGCCGCGTTGCCGCCCTTTGCCGGGGTCCAGCCCGGCGGCACATGCAGCGGTTTCGGAGCTGGTTCTGCAACGGCGGCAGGAGGCGATGGCAGGGGCGGCACGGTGTCGTCATAGCTGAATTGAGGAGTCTTGCTGGTGGCGCAGCCCGCCAGCGCGGTGGCCGACAGCAGGACCACGGCCAGTACGGATCGGGGCAAGCTTCTCGCCCGGGCGCCGATCATTCCTTCGGTGAGAACAATTGTCATTAGCTCAACTCCCGCGACCATGAGATCGCATTGACATAGATGCCGAGCGGATTGGCGCGCAGGACCTCGGCGGTGCGGGGCGTCTGGATCACCACGGTCAGGATCGCGGTCCAGCGCTCGGTGGATGACAGCTGGCCGTTCTCATAGCGTTTCTCGGTCCAGGCGACCCGGAAGCTGTCGGGCGAGGCGCGGATGACCGAGGAGACCTCGACCGAGACCTGCCGCCCGCCCAGTTTCGAGAAGGGATCGTTACCGCGGGCATGGTCGTTCAGCGCCGCGGCGCCGCGATCGGTGGTCCAGTCATAGGCGCGGAGCCAGTTCTGCCGCAGGATCACCGGATCGGCAGGAATCGAACGGACCTGCTCGATGAAGCGGCCGAGATGCCAGGCGATCTGCGGATCGGTGGGGCGATAGTCGGCCGCGGCAGGCGCGACGGCCTGGGCCTGGCCGAGATCGTCGACCTGCACCACCCATGGCACGACGGTGCCGCGCGCCGATTGCCAGACCAGGACGCCGGCGAAACCGGCGGCGAGGATCAGGCAGGCGAAGGCCATCAGCCGCCAGTTCCGCGCCTGCACCCGGGCGGAGCCGATGCGCTCGTCCCAGACTTGCGCGGCCTTCTGGTAGGGCGTGACCGGTTCCGGCGTCTTGCCGTAATGCGTGGTCGGACGTCTGAACAGGTTCATGGCTTGTCGCTTTCGGAAAGGGAGACGGATGTCCCGGGACCATGGCTGTCGCCCGAGCGCACGGCATGGGCGGCAACGGTCGCGCCCCGGCCAAGGGACTGCCCGCGCATGCGCTGCGCCCAGGCGGGCGCATTGCCGCCGGCACTGGTGTTTGCGCCACCCGCATCAGCGGCGGGGCCACCGAGCGTGCCCTGCGTGGTCGATCCCCCGGTGCTGGTGAAACCGGCCTTCACGCCGGCTTCGCGCTTGGCCTTGAGACTGGCCGCCGCCCGACGCAGCGGGGTCATGGCAGCGATGCCCGCGCCCTTGCCGACGCCGGCGGCACCGGAGAGGGCGCCGTCGATCCCGGATTGTCCGGCCGAGTTCAGGGTATAGGCGGCGGAGGCGGCGCCCGCCGTGGCGGCCCCGCCGCGCGCGGTCGCGGCGATGCCCTTCGCGCCGAGCACCGTGGCGCCACCGGCGGCCATGGCCGCCCCGCCCACGGCCAGTCCTGTCCCCGCGACCGCCCCGGCGCCAAGCTGCGGACCGCCGGAGACCAGGCCGGTCGCGATGCCGGGGCCGAAGATGCCGAGGCCCAAGAGGGACAGCGCCGCCAGCACGATGGCCATGGCGTCGTCCACGGTCGGGGCGACGCCGCCGAAGCCGCTGGTGAACGCACCAAACAGCGTCGAGCCGATGCCGATGATCACCGCCAACACCAGAACCTTGATGCCCGACGAGACGACATTGCCCAGCACGCGCTCGGCCATGAAGGCGGTCTTGCCGAAGAGGCCGAAGGGGATCAGCACGAAGCCCGCCAGCGTGGTGAGCTTAAATTCGATCAGGGTGACGAAGAGCTGCACGGCGAGGATGAAGAAGGCGAGGATGACCAGCGCCCAGGCGAAGAACAGACAGAGGATCTGGAGGAGGTTCTCGAAGACCGCGACCCAGCCCATCAGGTCGGAGATCGATTCCAGCAGCGGCCGGCCGGCATCGAGCCCGGTCTGGGCGACGCGGCCGGGGCGCATGAGATCGCCGGCGGTGAAGCCGGTGCCGGAGGCCATCAGCCCGAGCCCGGCGAACGACTCAAAAACGATGCGGGCGAGGCTGTTCCAGTTGGTGATCAGCCAGGCGAAGACGCCGACGAAGATGGTCTTCTTGACCAGGCGCGCCAGAATGTCGTCCTCGGCGCCCCAGGCCCAGAACAGCGCGGCCAGGGTCACGTCGATGACGATCAGCGTGGTGGCGATGAAGGCGACCTCGCCGCCCAGCAGGCCGAAGCCGGAGTCGATATAGCTGGTGAAGACCGCCAGGAAATGGTCGATGACCCCAGACCCGCCCATGGATGATCACTCCGCTTCAGGGGAGACGGCAGGGCGGGATGGCTCGGGGCTGGGACTGCGCCCGAGGAAGCGATCGCGGGTTTCGGCCCAGATGTGTAGGCAGTCGGCATCGTCCGCCGCCGCTTCGCCCAACCGCTGGCAGCGGCGCTGGCCCTCGCGCAGCGGATCTTCCGGCTGCGACTGGCTCTGCTGCCCGGGAAGCGGCGGCAGATCGCCGGTCCGTTCCATCCGGATCAGGGTGACGGTCATGACGATCGCCAGGAACAGGATGGCAATGAGCCGGGCCATCGCCTTGCCTCCCATGATTGCGCCTCCTCGGGGCTTCAGTTGTTGAATATCCGGGCATTGCCGGGCTGGTAGCCGATGCCGGGCGTCAGGAAGCGTTCGCGCTGGATGCGGCCCTGTTCGGTGGCCGCCGCGCGCTCAGCCTCGGCGAGCGCCTCGGCGCGGCCGGTGGCGGCGAGGAGCGCGGTGAGATCGGAAAGCTGCTGCGATTGCAGGGCCAGCAGCTGGTTGCCGGCCTGGCTGGCCTGCAAGGCACCGGTGGCACCCTGGCTCTGTTCGACCAGCGTCGCCATCTCGGCCCGCTGCGCCTCGATGTTGTTGGTGACGCCGGCCTGGACGCGCATGGCGTCCTGCAACCCGCCCATGGTGTTGCTCCAGCGGGTCCGGGCATCGGCCAGGAGTTGTTGTTCGGACATCGAGAGATCGGGCGTGCCGTATTCCTGCTCGAACGCCTGGTCGACCTCTTGCACCTCGAAGGCGATGTTCTGGGCCTCGTCCAGCAGTTGCTGGGTGCGGGTGACATTTTGTTGCAGCTGCTGCAGCGAGCTATGCGGCAGGCTGGCGAGATCGCGGGCCTGGTTGATCAGCATCCGCGCCTCGTTCTGCAGCGAGGCGATCTGGTTGTTGATCTGCTCCAGCGTGCGCGCCGCGGTCAGCAGGTTCTCGGTATGGTTGGTCGGGTCGTAGACAATGCGACCGAAGCCGCCGAAGAAGGCTTGGGCTGGCGGAGTCAGGACCGGGGCCAGCGCCAGCGGTGCCGCCAGCGCAAGGACCAGTGCCGTGGTGCTGACGGAACGGGTGATCATGGATGGTCTGCGCGTCATGGCGCGGTCTCCTTATCTGTGCTTGTTTCTGGTCCTGCCTCTGCGAGGGTGGATGCTGCCTTGGCGTCGCCGGGCGCGACCGCGTCACCGGCAGGTCCTGTCTCCGCGTCGGTGAACCCGGCATCGTCCGGTCCCGCCCCGTGATCAGTGCGTGCCGTTTCTGAACTGATCGGTTCAGATACAGGCATGCCGGTGGCTTCCGGCGCCAGATTGGCGAGGTCCGGGATCAGCTCGGCCGCCCAGTCTACGCCGCGCGCCCGGAGCCAGGCGGAGAGGAAGCCGTCACGTCCATGTTCGGCGAGGACCTGACCGATCAGCGTTTGATCGGATTTGGCGGATGCGGCGCAGAGCGCGAGACCGACTTCGCTGAGGCCCAGCTCGAACAGCCGGTTGCCACGCCGGGACTGGCAATAATAATCCCGCTTGGGCGTCGCCCGCGCCAGGATCTCGATCTGGCGGTCGTTGAGGCCGAAGCGGCGATAGATCGCGGTGATCTGCGGCTCAACGGCACGCTCGTTGGGCAGCAGCAGCCGGGTCGGGCAGCTCTCGATGATCGCCGGGGCGATGGCGGAATTGTCGATATCCGACAGCGACTGCGTGGCGAAGACGACCGAGGCGTTCTTCTTCCTGAGCGTCTTCAGCCATTCGCGCAGCTGGCCGGAAAACCCCTCGTCGTCCAGCGCCAGCCAGCCCTCGTCGATGATCAGCAACGTGGGTCGCCCGTCCAGCCGGTCGCCGATGCGGTGAAAGAGATAGGACAGAACCGCCGGCGCGGCGCCGGTGCCGACCAGGCCCTCGATCTCGAAGGCCTGCACCGAGGCCGCGCCCAGATGCTCGCTCTCGGCGTCGAGCAGCCGGCCCCAAGGACCGCCGATGCAATAAGGGCGCAGCGCCTGCTTCAGATCGTTGGATTGCAGCAGCACCGCGAGGCCGGTGATGGTGCGTTCTCCGACCGGCGCCGAGGCCAGCGAGGTCAGCGCTGTCCAGAGATGCTCCTTCACCTCTGGGGTGATGGCGATGCCTTCGCGCATTAGGATGGCGGAAATCCAGTCCGCCGCCCATGCCCGTTCGGCCGCATCGTCGATGCGGGCCAGCGGCTGCAGGGCGACGGAATTCTCCGCATCCTCGGACAACCCGCCGCCGAGATCATGCCAGTCGCCGCCCATGGCCAGCGCCGCCGCCCGGATCGAGCCGCCGAAATCGAAGGCAAAGATCTGCGATCTTTCGTAGCGGCGGAACTGCAGCGCCATCAGCGCCAAGAGCACCGACTTGCCCGCCCCGGTCGGACCGACCACGAGGGTATGGCCGACATCGCCGACATGCAGCGAGAAGCGGAACGGCGTCGCGCCTTCGGTCTTTCCAAAGAGCAAAGGGGGTGCATCGAAATGCTCGTCCGACCCCTCGCCGGCCCAAACGGCGCTCAACGGCACCATATGGGCGAGATTCAAAGTGCTGATCGGCGGCTGGCGCACATTGGCATAGGCATGTCCCGGTAGCGAGCCGAGCCAGGCGTCCACCGAGTTCACAGTCTCGATCATCGCGGTGAAGTCGTGGCCCTGCACCAGTTTCTCGACCAGCCGCAGCTTCTCGTCGGCGATGCTGGCGTCCGCGTCCCAGACGGTGATCGTCGCGGTGACATAACCCATGCCGGCCACATCCGCGCCGAGTTCCTGCAAGGCCATGTCGGCGTCGGTGGCCTTGTTGGCGGCATCGGTATCGACCAGGGCCGCGGGCTCGCTGGTCATCACCTCCTTCAGGATCGCGGCGATGCTCTTGCGCTTGGCGAACCATTGCCGCCGGATCTTCGTCAGCAGTTTCGTCGCATCGGTCTTGTCGATAAGGATGGCGCGGGTCGACCAGCGGTACGGAAAGGCGATGCGGTTCAGCTCGTCGAGAATGCCGGGCGTCGTCGCGGTCGGAAAGCCGGTGATGGTCAGCACCCGCAGATGCTGCTCGCCGAGCCGCGGCTCCAGCCCGCCGGTCAGCGGCTGGTCGGCGAGCAGGGCGTCGAGATGCATCGGCACTTCCGGCACGCGCAGGCGCTGCCGGTTGGTGGAGATGGTGGAATGCAGATAGGTCAGCGTCTCTGGATCGTCGAGCCAGCGGCATTCCGGCATGAAGCCGTCGAGCAGCGCCAGCACCCGGTCGCTGCGGTCGATGAAACCGCGCAGCAGTTCCCAGGGATTCACCCCAGATGTCTCGCGGCCCTCGTAGAGCCAGCTTTCCGCGCGGGCCGCCTCTTCGGCCGGCGGCAGCCAGAGCAGGGTGAGAAAATAGTCCGAGACGAAATGGCTGCCTTCCTGCTCGAAATCGGCCTTGCGCTCGGCATCGACCAGCGCCGAGGCGGCATCGGGGAAGCGGCTGTCGGGATAGGTGGCGGCTTCGGACCGCTGCGCCTCGACGAAGATGGCCCAGCCCGAGCCGAGGCGGCGGAAGGCGTTGTTCAGCCGCCCCGCCACCGCGACCAGTTCGGCGGCCACGGCGGAATCCAGATCGGGGCCGCGGAATTTCGCCGTGCGCTGGAACGAACCGTCCTTGTTCAGCACCACGCCCGGCGCGACCAGCGCCGCCCAAGGCAGGAAGTCGGCGAGGCGGGAAGCGGTGCGGCGATACTCGGCGAGATTCATCATCGCATACCTCCGTCAGACCGAGAGATGGCCGGGGAGACGCAGGTGGCGGCGCCCAACCTCGACGAAGAGCGGGTCGCGCTTCGCCGCCCAGACGGCGGCGATGTGACCGACCGCCCAGATCAGGATGCCGGCCAGCCAGAGCTGGAGGCCGAGACCTACGGCGCCGGCCAGGGTGCCGTTCAGGATGGCGATGCTTCTCGGCGCGCCGCCGAGCAGGATCGGCTCGGTCAGGGCGCGATGCACCGGGACGGAAAAGCCCGGTACGTCGGAAAGCTGCTCGAAGCCCTGCGTCATCAGACCAAGGCCCCGCCGCCGAAGCTGAAGAAACTGAGGAAGAACGAACTGGCCGCGAAGGCGATGGAGATGCCGAAGACGATCTGGATCAGCCGGCGAAAGCCGCCGCCGGTATCGCCGAATGCCAGCGTCAGGCCGGTGACGATAATGATGATCACCGCCACGATCTTGGCCACCGGTCCCTCGACGGAATCGAGGATGGATTGCAGCGGCGCCTCCCAGGGCATCGAGGAACCGGCGGCATGGGCGGCGGGCGCCAATACAAGGCTGACATAGGCGAAGCTGGCGGATGCCGCGATACGGCGGGGAAGCTTCAATGCAGGTCGGATCATGGAGAATCTCCGATGTTTTGATGGGTGTCGGTCTCGGTGTCGGGAATCACGGGTGCGATGCGGTATTCGCCGTCCGGCCGAAGGCCCTCGACCCGGACCAGTTCGGTGAGACGGCGATTGCTGCCGCGTCCGGCCAGAACGGCGATCAGATCCACGGTCTCGGCGATCAGCGCCCGTGGCACGGTGACCACGGCCTCCTGGATCAGCTGTTCGAGGCGGCGCAGGGCTCCGATGCCCGATCCGGCATGGATGGTGCCGATCCCGCCGGGATGGCCGGTGCCCCAGGCCTTGAGCAGATCCAGCGCCTCGGCGCCGCGCACCTCGCCGATCGGGATGCGGTCGGGCCGCAATCGCAGCGATGAGCGGACCAGATCGGAAAGCGTCGCGACGCCGTCCTTTGTGCGCATCGCCACCAAATTCGGCGCGGCGCATTGCAGCTCGCGGGTATCCTCGATGATGACGACGCGGTCCAGCGTCTTCACCACCTCGGCCAGCAGCGCATTCGTCAGCGTGGTCTTGCCGGTGGAGGTGCCGCCGGCGACGAGGATATTGGCGCGGGTCACAACGCCAAGCCGCAGCGCCTCGGCCTGCATCCGGCTCATGATCCCGGCGGTGACATAGTCGTCGAGCGTGAACACGGCCACGGCGGGCTTGCGGATCGCGAAGGCCGGCGCGGCGACCACCGGCGGCAACAGGCCTTCGAAGCGTTCCCCTGTCTCGGGCAGTTCCGCCGAGACGCGTGGGGACCGGGCATGGACCTCGGCGCCGACATGATGCGCGACCAGTCGGATGATCCGCTCGCCGTCGGCAGGGGACAGCCGTTCGCCGGTGTCGTTCAGACCCTCGGAAAGCCGGTCGATCCAGAGCCGCCCGTCGGGGTTCAGCATCACCTCGACGATATCGGGATCCCGCAAGAGGGCGGAGATGGCAGGCCCGAGCGCGGTGCGGAGCATGCGGGCGCCGCGCTCCACACTTGCCTCGATGTGGTCCGAACCTGCCATCCCGTCCCCCGTTCCACCGGGGCGGCGAGAGGAAAGCCCCGGATGGGGTCGACTAAAAGAGCCTCAAAACGAGAGAGTGCAACAGCTATTCAGCTGCCGTCGTAGTCTGGCGTAGAAAGACAGGGAAACGGCGGTTTTGCCCTTTCGGGAAAACCAGCGCAGGTGGCGGCAGGCTGACGAATCAACTCCGGTATGATCAGCATCACCAGCCACTAACCTTGACATCATTTTTTCAGTGACGATATCAATGATGTCAGTTTCCGGGAGTCGCAATCGCCATGCCCGCCATCACCATCCGCAATCTGTCCGCCGAGACGCATCGGGCGCTGAAGATGCGCGCGGCGCAGCATGGGCGCAGTACCGAGGCCGAAGTGCGCGACATCCTCGAACAGGCAGCGCGACCGCAGAACCGCGTCCGGCTGGGGTCGCTGCTGGCCGAGATCGGCCGCGAAGCGCGGATGAGCAAGGAAGAGCACGCCCTGTTCGAGACTGCGATCCGGCGTGACCGGACCCCTGCCCGACCGATCGATTTCGACGAATGATCCTGCTCGACACGAATGTGGTCTCCGAACCGATGCGGGACGCGCCGGATGCCGGAGTCGTCCGCTGGATCGATGAGCAGGCGATCGAGACTCTGCACCTTTCGGCCATCACCGTGGCCGAGATCCGGTTCGGCATTGCTGTGCTTCCCGACGGCAAGCGCAAGGCCCGCCTGCATTCCCGTTTCGAGAAAGAGATCCTGCCGCTGTTCGAGGACCGCATCCTGCCCTTCGGTCTCGCAGCCTCGGAATGCTACGCAAGCCTGATGGCGCAGGCGCGCGGCAGGGGAACGATCATCGGCCAGGCGGACGGCTTCATCGCCGCAATCGCCGCCGCCGTCGAGTTGACCGTCGCGACGCGCGATACCGCGCCGTTCCTGGCTGCCGGCATCACCGTCATCAATCCATGGGAGGAGGCGAGATGAACCCGGAAGCCGTATCGGGCCGCCATTTTCGTCAAATGCCGAATATTTCCGTCAGTTTTCTGACCTAAGGAACTCCCGTGAGGGCCGCTGGGAAAAGCCTTTAGCGGTCGCACGAATGAGGGAAAAAGCGACCTTGCCGATACCTCGGATGAGCCGGCGAACCGGAACCCTGGAGTGCGAGGCGTGGGAGAGTGCTTGTGGCAGTAAGTTGTTACCCGTGGATTTGACCGTTGCTAGCCTCTCGGAGGTTAGGGGCCTGCGGAAGAAATCAAGGGTTGCGCTCCGGCTGGCGTACCATACGCTGTCCGACCACGTTCGTTTTCTCAAGGGGAGCAGATGCCGCGATACCCGCACTGGACCGAAGCTGAGTTTCCGGCTGCGAAGACCTTCTGGGCGTCGATCGCAAAGATCGACGAGAAGATGAGGGAGGATCCATATCGCTGGACCCTTTCGAAGGAGGCAAGGCTTGGTCAGTATGCGGACTTCAAACCGGGAAAGCTTTCCCATTGGAAAAACATCATCCGGACTAGCGGCCAGGTCACGCCGACGGAACTGAGTCTCAGGGGCGGGGACGATTTCGACGTCATGGACGGCCGGCATAGGATCTATGCCCTCCACGAGGAGGGGTTCACGGACGTGCTTATCCAGGTCCTCCCGATGGAGCCGGGCGATGAGGGGAAAATTGATAGGCTAGCGGAACGTCTCGCGCCTTAACCATCCCCAATGGCAATAATTCCCCGCAAAACAAAGGCCTGTGTTGGCGGGAAGCGGCGAGCCCGCCATGGTGGGTGTTCGAGATGAAACGACACGCTCCCGCTCTTGATGCAATGATCCTCGAATAAGAATCCTCGCCATTTAACGGTCCTGGCTACCGCCCCGCCGGAACAGAAAGTGTTGTCATACGGCCCCTTCGGCAGGGTCGAGTTTGGCCGGCTCATCCCCCGCCCCCGCGACATCCTCCGGTATCTCCTTGAGAAAGCTCTCGCCGGATTGCAGCCTGCGGCCGAGGGTCTCGACGAAGCCCTCGAAGCGTTCGCGGCCCTTGGCCTGGGCGGCGGCGTAGCCCTCGGCCGGGACCGGCGGCGTGACGGTCAGCCAGAAGCGGACGAAGAGCGCCAGGGTTTCGGCGCAGAGGCCGACATCGCGTTCGAGCCGCATGATCTGGCGCGACATGCGGTCGAGCCGGCGGGTAAAGGCCGCCTCGCGCCGGTCGGCATCGTCGGGCGAGAGAAAGGAAGCGACGGCGGCCTCGACGATGGCCGAGCGCGAGACCTTCCTGCTGTCGGCGAGATCCGAGATCTGCCGCAGCAGTGCGGGCGGGAAATAGACGTTCAGTCGTTGGCGCATGTTTTTTGACTCCTTACATGGGAATATCGTCGCCGGGATCCATCGAGGCCTGCCGGGCGACACCAGCCATCTTGCGGCGCAGCGCCTGGCGCTGGCGCGCGGCATCCGCCTGATCGTCACCGAGCAGCTGCCTGAACTCGTCCTCCGGCGACGGTTCCTTCCGTTCGTGGACGATCTCGACATGCTCGGGCAGTTCCGGCTCGCGGCGCAGGCCGGAATTGGCCTTGTCCTGGCGTTTTGCCTTGGACGTTTCACCGGCCCCTGCCCGATCCGCCGCCTGCTTCGGCGGCTTCAGCCCGGTCCAGTCGTCTGGTCGCGGTGATGGAGCAACCTCGCGCGGATCGGGCGGGGCCAGCATCCGCTCCCTGAAGCGCGGATCGGCATAGTAGCGCGCCTTCCGGGCCCGGATCGGCGGAGTGCCCGCGACCATGACGATCTCGTCCTCCGGCGGCAGCTGCATCACCTCGCCCGGTGTGAGCAGCGGCCGGGCGGTCTCGGAGCGCGAGACCATGATATGGCCGAGCCAGGGCGCGAGGCGATGGCCGGCATAGTTCTTCATCGCCTTCATCTCGGTGGCGGTGCCGAGCGCGTCCGAGACCCGCTTCGCGGTCCTCTCGTCGTTGGTGGCGAAGCTGACCCGGACATGGCAGTTGTCGAGGATCGCGTTGTTCGGGCCATAGGCCTTCTCGATCTGGTTCAGCGACTGCGCGATCAGGAAAGCCTTCAGCCCATAGCCGGCCATGAAGGCCAGGGCGGATTCGAAGAAGTCCAGCCGCCCCAGCGCCGGGAATTCGTCGAGCAGCATCAGCACCCGGTGCCCGCGGTCCTTCGCATGCAGATCCTCGGTCAGCCTGCGGCCGATCTGGTTCAGCACCAGCCGGATCAGCGGCTTGGTGCGCGAGATGTCGGAGGGCGGCACCACCAGATAGAGCGTCGAGGGCATCTCGCCCGCGATCAGATCGGCGATGCGCCAGTAACAATGCGATGTCACGGCCGCCACGACCGGGTCGCGATAAAGGCCGAGGAAGGACATCGCCGTGCTCAGCACGCCGGAGCGTTCGTTCTCGGATTTGTTCAGCAGTTCCCGTGCGGCGCTGGCGATGACCGGGTGCGGTCCGGCCTCGCCCAGATGCGGGGTCTTCATCATCGCCGCCAGGGTGGCCTCGATCGAGCGGCGCGGATCGGAGAGGAAGGCCGCGACGCGCGCAAGGGTCTTGTCCTCCTCGGCATAGAGCACATGCAGGATGACGCCGACCAGCAGCGCGTGGCTGGTCTTTTCCCAATGGTTGCGCTTTTCCAGCGAGCCCTCGGGATCGACCAGGATATCGGCGATGTTCTGGACGTCGCGCACCTCCCATTCGCCGCGGCGGACCTCCAGCAAGGGATTGTAGGCAGCCGAGGCCGCATTGGTAGGATCGAAGAGCAGCACCCGGCCATGCCTGGCCCTGAACCCGGCGGTCAGCTGCCAGTTCTCGCCCTTGATGTCATGGACGATGGCCGAGCCGGGCCAGGTCAGCAGCGTCGGCACCACCAGCCCGACGCCCTTGCCGGATCGGGTCGGCGCGAAGCAGAGCACATGCTCCGGCCCGTCATGGCGCAGGTAGCCCTGATCGTAGCGGCCCAGCACCACCCCATCGAGACCGAGCAGCTCTGCTCGTTCGATCTCGGCGCGGCCAGCCCAGCGCGCCGAGCCATAGGTGTCGACATCGGCAGCCTCGCGGGCCCGATAAACCGACATCAGGATGGCGATGCCGATGGCGAGGAACCCGCCCGAGGCGGCGATGATACCGCCCTCGACAAAAATGCGCGGGGCATAGGCGTCGTAGAAATACCACCACCAGAACAGGGCCGGCGGGTAATAGACCGGAATGCCCCAGACCTCGAACCAGGGCGGCCCGAGCTGGGGTTGGAAGCCGAGCCGCCAGGCCGTCCATTGCGTGCCGGACCAGACGAAGATCAGCACGATCAGGAAGACCACGCTGATCTGGCCCCAGAGGATCTTCGTGCCGAACATGGAAACACCTCCTTTCAACAAGGGTTCTTGCGTTACAGCCCGAGGTCGCGCCTGCACCCCAGCGACCAGTCGATGCCGTCGCCCGGTTTCGCCACGCCGGAGACATGCCGGCCGATCTGGCCTTCGAGGTCGCGCGACCAGGGCACCAGCTGGAAGCTCAGACCGTCGTCGATGACGGCGAAGCGGCCCGACGAGAGGGACAGCTGCCGGCCACAGGTGCCGGCGACATTGTCGCCAGCTCTGGCTTGCACATGCCGCAGCCCGGTTTTCCGGGCGAGCTCGGCACCGACCGCATCGAGTTCGCGGCGGCGCAGGGTGGCGAGCAGATGGCGCCGCACCAGGATGCGCCCACCCTCGCGCCGGGCGAGGCCTTCCCCGACCAGATGCTCGGCGCGGGCATCCATCGCCTCGCGCACCTCCTTGCCGAAACCGCCCATGGCCAGCGGCATCGGCCGGCGCTCGACCAGACGGTGATCGAGCCAGGTGGCGCCCGGCGCGGCGATCTGGCTTTGCAGATCCAGATCGGAACGATGGGCGAGCCACAGCGTCGGGTTCGGATCCTCCGGCCCGCCGAAGCGGCGCAACTCGACGATGCCGCCGAGCGGCGGGGCCTGGTCGAAGGCCTCGATCCCGCGCAGGCGGATATGATGGGCGCGGCCGTCGACACCGTCGACCACCGCATAGGCCTCGCCGGTCAACTCGTCATGCAGCCCGAGATCGACCAGCCTCCCGATGACGGGCGGGCCGTCCCGGCCGCTGTCGGTGACAAAATCGAGAACGCCCCGTTCCTCGCCCCGCCCGGCGAAGGCCCGATGCATCCGGCTGACGATGTCGCCACGCCGACCCAGGTCGCGCAGGGTGCGCTCCACCTCCAGCCCCAGCATCCATTCGCCGGGACCGGCCGATGTGGCGAGCCCCATCTTCTCCAGATGTTGCAGCCGCCCGATCATCAACCGCCGCGGTTCGGGACTGCGCCCGGTGGGTTCGCCCCGGATCGGGGCGTCGGGGCGCAGGTCGATGAATCCCATCTCGTCGGCCTGGCGCCGGATCGTGGCATCGAGCCGGGTCCAACGTTCCGCCGTCACCTCGCGTTCCAGGGCGAAGCGGATCTCGTGCTCCTGCCTGGGGCCGAGTTCGAGGGAGACCAGATCCTCGGCGCGGGAGCGCAAGCCGTAGCCGATATAGTCGCGCGAGATGACCAGATCCTTGCCGGTCTCGTCCGCGCCGCGGACCAGCAGATGCACATGCGGATTGTCGGTGTTCCAGTGATCGGCGGCGATCCAGTCCAGCTTCGTGCCGAGATCGGCCTGCATCTGTTTCACCAGATCGCGGGTGAAGGCGCGCAGATCGGTCATGTCGGACGCATCCTCGGGCGAGACAATGAAACGGAAATGATGCCGGTCGTCCTGGCAGCGTTCCGCGAAACCGGAATCGTCGGCATCGTCGGAGGTGGCATCGAACATCAGCCCGTCGCTGTCGTCGCGGCGGACGCCCTCGCGCTTGAGATAGGCGAGATGGGCCGTCATCGGGGCGGAGCGGAAGGATCGCCCCTTGTGCCGGACCACACGCGCCTTCACCACCACCCGGCGCTGCGGCGAGAACAGCCGCGAGCGGCCGAAGCTCGCCCGCCCGCGCCCGAAGGTCGAGTGGCCGGTGCGGACGGGTCGTCCCGAGGACGACGAGCCCCCGTCCGGTCCCGCCTTTCGGACCGGCCCCGCCTTCCGCGCCGCGCGCAACACCTGATTGACGAAGCTGCCGCTGCGCGGTGCCCGGGTCGAGCGCGGCCGGCCCGGACGGATGCGGAATTCGCGGTCGTCGCTGCTCATGACAGCCCTCCCTGCCCCGCGATCCGCGCAACAGTGCCAAAAACACCGTTGAAATCGCGTGAAAACCCCAAAAACGCGGCACCGCCGCCGTCCGACCGGCCTCGAAAAAGACCCGCCATGTCAATGGCGTAGGTCTTTGACGGGCCGGGGCTTTTACCTTGCCATAGCCCCAAGGGCGGCGTGGCCCCAAAGGCCGCGCCGCCCGTTCCTTCGCTGTTGTACGCTGCAGTGCGATTTCTGCGATTGGGGCTCATGACGGGCCTCCCGGGCGGGATCGCCCTCGGCGGGCGCTATCCGGTTGAGGAAAATCGGGCAGCGGATCGTCAGGCAGGGTGAATTTCCGCTGCCATGATTGCCACGCCGCGGTGACGGCGCCAGTGCCGGGAAACAGGTCGTCGAGCCTGTCCTCAGGCCGCGCGGCGACCATCTCGAAGCACCAATGACAGACGGCTTCCGGCTTGGCGCCGGTCAAACCGCGGCGCAGGGTGATGCTTTCCTGGATCCAGTCACGCAGCACCAGCCGCTTGCTGACCACGGGCTTGCGGGCGGGTTTGACGATCACCGGCTCCCAGGCCCAGGCGACCGGCACGTTGCGCTTGAAGGCGGCGAAACCCTTCACCCAGGCCATCCACCGGGCGCCCGCCGACTCGACCAGCGGTGCAAGAACGGCGAAGGAGTGCGGCGTCGCGGCGGCGTGCAGGATCCAGCCGTCGTAGTCCCGTTCCAGCCGTTCGATCAGCGCCGCGTGATCGACCTCGCCGGCGTAATCGGGACGGTCGCGGTAGAGATGCGCGCAGCCGATATAGGGCGGGTCGGCATAAGCGATCTTCATGGCTGCGGGCTCCTGACTGTGCAGGTGGCGTGATGTTTGGAATGTTTTTTCATTGCACGGATCCCGCATCGGAGCGGCGAACGAACAGCGCATCGGATTGCGGTGCGACGGCGTCTGAAGCGGTGTCGGACGGGCCAGCAGGCGGTTCCGGATCGGCAGCCAATGCACCATCGGACAGCACTGGTTCTGCAGCGGACCGGCGCACGAACAGACCGCCGGGCTGGGGTCGTTCCGCATCCGGGCCGTCGATCATGCTGCCGGCGAATAGCGGGGCCTCGTGCCAGTCGGTTGGCGGCGCGGCGGCGAAACCGGTGCCGGGCAGCGGGTCGCCGCCAAGCGGCGCCAGCATGGCGACATAGGCGCGGGTCTCGGCCGGTAAGGTCCGGTCCGAGACCAGATATTCGTCGTAGCGCCCCGGACCGGCATTGTAGGCCGCCAACATGGCGGCGACATTGCCGTAGCGGTCATGCATCTCGCGCAGATAGGCGGCGCCGGCGAGGATGTTGTCGCGGGGGTCGAACGGATCGCTGCCGAGAGCATGGCGGGCGCGCAGCGCCGCCCATGTCTCCGGCATGATTTGCATCAGGCCCATGGCGCCTTTCGACGAGACGGCCTGCGGATCGCCGCGGCTTTCGACATGGCGCACGGCGCGGATCCAGCCGGGCGGGATGCCGAAGCGCAGCGAGGCTTCCGCGACATGGGCCGCAAAGGGATCGCGGCTTTCCTGCACGACCGGCGGCGTGGTCTGCGCCAGCGGGCCGGCAGCCGGGACGGCGGCGAGGGTCAGGCCGGAAAGAAGAAGGACGGCGATGCGACGGGCGGCGCAAGCCCGCCCGCCGGCACGATGAGGAACCGAGAACGGCATGGCTCAATCCCGCTCGTCGCGTTTTCTCGGGCGCGACCAGTGCAGGCCCCAGTTCCGGCCCTGCTCGTCGGATTGGAACAGCCGGGCGCGGATCGGCTGTGCGAGGACTGGATCGTCGAGGGCCACCGAGATATAGGTCCCGGCCTTTTCGCCGCTATGGGTCCAGCCGGCGCCGATCTCCGGGCCGTCCTCGCCGTCGAGATGGATCCGGTAATCCGGCGCCTTCTCGACATCGGCATTGTGGGTCGGCACGAAGACCAGTGCGAGGTCGAGCGTGACGGTGCGGACGCGGCCCTCGTAGCCCGATTGCGTGCGGGTGAATTCTCCGATCTGTGGCATGTTATCTCTCCGTGGGTTGGTGGTTGCTGGTGGGATCAGGGGCCGTTTCGGCCCCAGTTGCTGGCCGGCGGAAGCGGCCGTCGCCCGCCGCATCGGTCCAGAGCGGGATCGCGCGGCCGATGACGGCCGCGGCTGGAAGCGATCCGAAGTAGCGGCCGTCGAGACTGTCGCGGACCCCCGGATTCAGCAGGAAGATCTCGTCGCCGCCAATCACCCGGCAGCCACGCCAAACCGGCAGATCGCGGCTTCGGCTGTCGCGGGCGAGCGCGGTGGCGGTCGCGACGCCGTCGACAGTGACAGCGCTGCCGACACGACAAACCTTCTGCCCCGGCAGCGCGGCGACGCGCTTCAGCAGCGGCACGCCGGGGCCGACATAGCCGCGCGCCGTGACGAACCGGGCCAGTGGCTCTGGCGGATCGACCGCGACCAAATCGCCGACGGACGGGTTACCGACGGGCCGCAGGACATAGAGCCCGAGCGGCACGCTGGCCGAGGCGTTCCAGATCAGCCGCGGCGCGATCTCGGTGACGGAAACAGCCCCGGTCACCAGCACGGCGAGTCCGGTTGCGGCAAGATAGGCGGCGCGTTTCCAACTGGTCATGATGCGCCCCCGTGATCCGCAGGATCATCGGTCGTTGCGCTGCCAGTAGCATCGCCGTCGGTCGCGGCATCCCCCGCTACTGTGCTCGTGGACGGGCTGTCGTTAGCGGGCATGTCGTACGGCGACGCGCCGCCGAGGACCGCGTTCAGCGCGGCTTCGGTGCGCAGAATGGCCCGACCGATGGCCTCGGGGATCTGCGGCACCACCGCATCGCCGAAGGCCTCGACGATCAGGCTGGCCGCAGACGTCCCGCGTCTACTGCCGAGCGCAATGCGCGTGCGAGCCATCCAGGCGGAAAGCCCTGCATCCAGCCGTAGGTGATGGGCAATGCCGCCGTTCCAGTCAGGCCATGGCTCCGCAAGATCGCCGCCAGCGCCCGTGCCCCGGCCCATTTGTCCGGCGCCCGGTCCGTCATCGCACCATCCATCGCTCTGGCCATCACCGCGTCCATCGTCGGCGATTTGCGGCGGTCGTAGGCCGGGCTCCAGCCGTCCATGCGGCGGTCCCGCTTCGTCGGGGTGGGCAGGATCTCGGGGGCATGCAGCATCCCCGCATGGCGGCTGTCGTGGCCCTGAAGCTGGCTCAGAACATCGCCCCGACCTCCCCGGTCCGCATCCGACTTCCTTGGCGTGGCGAAGATCATCCGCAGCGGATATGTCGATCCCGCGCCGCCGCCGGCCCCGTCCTTCATCCCGTCCGAAGCCATCGGCGTCGGCAGCGGACGGTTGCGGAACAGGTCGGAGAGACCCGAGTCCTTCATCGCCTTCCGCGCCCCCGATCCGCCTTCCATCCGCATGCCACCCTGCTGGAATTGCGACACGGGCGTGGGCAAGCTGTTCGGGATCGCAGCCGATGAGCCAGGACCGCTTGCGGACATGGTTGGCGCCGATATCCGCAGCACCCACCACGCATGGCCAGCAGGCGTAGCCGAGCGCTTCCAGCTCATCGAGCAGCCGGTCGGCGCCGCGAGTTCGGAGGTTAGCGCTGTTCTCAAAAGCGAACCAGCGAGGGCGGCACTCTCCGACCAGCCGCACGGCCTCGAGGTAGAGGCCCGAGCGTTCGCCCTCGATCCCCTTACCCTTCGTGTTGGCGCTGCTGATGTCCTGGCAGGGCGGCGATCCGACGATGATCTCGGGAAGGCAGCCGAGGTCGGAAACAAGTCGAGCTGCCGTGAGGTCGCGGACATCCGCGTAGAGTCTGACATGCGGGAAGTTCTCCGAATAGAGGATGCGCCGCCATTCGACGATCTCGCAGGCGGCAATGGTGACGAAGCCCGCCCGATGCAGGCCGAGCGACCAGCCGCCCGCGGCGCCGCTGAACAGGTCGAGTACGCGCAACGGCAGGGAAAGGTGGGTGCGACGGGCGCTCATACGCCCACCTTCCGGCGCTTCAGCCATGCGGCATGCTGGGCCCTGGTGTAGGTGCGGAACGGCTCTCCCGCCGCAATGCGGTTGTGGACATGCCGCCAGTGCTCGGGCGAGACGGTGCTGGGATCGATGCCCAGCGCCTCGACGGCATCCACCGCCTGCAGCACCCGCTCGACCTTCGGCCAGCCGCTGATCCGCAGCAGGATCTCGGCGCCCGGACGGACGCAGGGCAGCGTCTGGAACGGCTCGCGCGGCCCGACGGCCCGCAGGATGTCGAGACGCGAGACCACGGTGCCGTACTCGTTGCCCGCCCAGCGCACCAGCGCGAAGATGCTGCCGGGCGCGAAGCCGAGGGTCCGGCGCTGGCTGTCGATCCGGTGTTCGGAGCTGGGTCGTCCGAAGCGCAGCCAGTGCTCGACCCGCTTCTCTTGCCAGATCAGGTCAACAAGGGTGAGGGTGGGGTTCTCTGCGGTCTCAAGGCCATTTTCACCGAATGGAACGATCCTGTCCGTCATGACGGCCACCGCGACATCCGATCGGCAGACAAGCGCATCGGGGCGGAGGATATCGTAGGTGCTCGCAGCGGATCGTGGTATCGTCGTGAAAAGCGGATGCATGCTCCTGGGCACGACGGCGGATGCGCGAGCGGGGTCATTCTCCGTCCCCTTCCGACCCGCGCCGGGTCCGAGAATGAGGGGCCGTATCGGCGCCCGAGCGGGGGTTATCCACCGCCCGGCGCGCCCCTACCATGTTAGAGTCTTTTAAGTTAGATAAGTTACGGGCCGGATTCCGTTCGTCGGACCAAAGGCTTGACTGCCCCTGGCACGCCCGAAGTCCCGATATCGGCACGCCTGAAGTCCCGATACCGCCCACAGTTTCGACGCCCGAAGTCCCGATACCGCTCACCGAGTTATCCACAGGCGACTGTGGATAACTCGCAGGAAGGATCCGCAGCATCTCGACGTGATCGACGCGCTCGATCCGCAGCCGGTATCCGGGCAGAGACTGGCGGGCAGCGATGCGGCGAATGTCGCAGGCAAAATCGGCGGGCTTGGCCAGACTGCCCGACTTCGCATGCAGATGCAGGATATCGAAGCACCAGCCCTGCGGCTGACGGCCGGCATGCTTGCGGGCCACGCGGTAGAGCCAGCGCTCGATGCCGCCCTTGAGCCGGAAATAGGCCGGGTCGATGGTCAGCACCAGCGAGCGGTCGAGCACGCCGCGATAGAACCACTCGGGCAGCACGAATTCCATGCCCTCGACCCGGCCCCCGGCTGTCGTCATCTCTTCCCACTCGCCGATCCAGGAGAATTGGTGTCGGCGCCAGTGCTCGCCATGCCGGATCGTGGTCCGGATCACCGTCGACTGCAGCCGCGCCAACGTGCCTTTCAGCAGGCGATAGTCGCGCGCGCCGGTCTGGCGGCCGATGGCGGTCAGGAGCTGGTAGGGGGTGAAACGCAGGAAGCGCGAGGTTTGCAGCCCGGCGTTCTCGGCATCGACGATCTGGCTGGCGGCCCAGATCAGCACGTCGGCATCCCAGATGGTCGCCATGCCGTGCTCGGGAAAGCCCTGGACATGGACCTGGACACCGCCGGATTCATAGTGAATGGGCGTCAGGCGCTTGGTCTTTGCGAGCGAGAAGAACGGACGTTCCATCAGATCGCGCTGATCGCGCGGGCGGACCTCGCCGCCCGTGCCCGTCACCACGAAGGGGCTGAGGCGGCGGCGCTCGCCGGAAAGACGGGTGCGGCGGGACGTTCTCATCGCTGCCCCCTCAGCGCCGGTAGCGGCCGGCATGGGCCGGCGGCGCCACGGCATGGCGCTTGGCGGGCAGCACCGTGCCGCGCGGATCGGAGGTCGAGGTGACGGCGCCGCGCTCGGCCCAGGCCTGCAGGTCGTCGACGGCATAGACCACGCGGCCGCCGAGCTTGTGGAAGACCGGGCCGGTGCCGAAGCTGCGGTGTTTTTCCAACGTCCGGCCGGAGAGGCCGAGGAAATACGCGGCTTCCGGTGTGCGCAGGAAGCGCGGCGGCAGGTCGGTAAGATCGGGCTTCATCGTCGGGCCTCCGTGCGGTTCGCGGGGCCGCTGGCGGGCAGCGGCGTATGGAGGACAGGGTGACGAAGAAGAAACGGCCGCAGGGAGTGCGAAGTTGGGGGTGACTAATTCTCACCCCCCTGGCTGACTCCCAGACCACGAAGCTTGACGTGATGCTATGTCATCCTTACTTGTATCCTTACCGACAGAAAGGACCGCTCCGATGCCGACGGCGACCATCACCTCGAAGGGCCAGATCACCATCCCGCAGAAGGTCCGCCTCGACATGGGCCTGACGCCCGGCGACCGGGTGGATTTCGTGCGCATGGACGACGGCCATTACGCGGTCGTGCCCGCCTCGCATTCGATCCGCGCGCTGAAGGGCATCGTGCCGCGGCCCGACAAGCCGGTGAGCCTCGAGGACATGCAGGCGGCGATCCTGGGCGAAGCGACCGGCGCATGATCGGCATCGATACCAATGTGCTGGTGCGCTATCTGGCGCAGGACGACGCCGCACAGGCGGCCATCGCCACGGAGATCGTCGAGGGCTTTACGCCGGAAGAGCCCGGCTTCGTTTCGCAGGTGGTGCTGGTGGAAACCGTCTGGGTGCTGACGCGTGCCTATCGGATGACGCGCGAGGCCATCGCCGATGCCGTGGAGGTGCTGCTGCGGTCGCGCGAGTTGATCGTGGAGCACACGGAGGCCGGTTATCTGGCGCTGGCCACCTATCGCGCCACCAAGGCGGATTTCGCGGATGCGCTGATCGCGCATGGCGGGCGGCTGGCGGGCTGCAGCGAAACCGTGACCTTCGACCGCGGCGCCGCCAGCCATGCCGGCATGCGGCTGTTCGAATCCTGACAGGCAGCGGCAAGCCCAGCCGCCCCAACGAGGAGGGCGTTGCCGCCGGAGGGTTCATTCAAGCCCGAACTGTTTCGGATTGATCGCGCAAAGGCGCCTGCGGAAGACGGCGGGACCGCGCGTCCTTCCGACGACGCAGGATTACCGAGGTTCCATGCGGGCGGTTCCAGACGTCCAGCGACATCACGGCGTGCGCGGGCAAGGCGGGGTCGATAGGCGCCCCCTACCCGCACGCTGGTGAACCAGCAGCGAGCCCAGCCCCGAGATCGCGATCAACACCAGCCCCGCCAGTGATACGAGATCGGGCCAATCGCCGAAGACGACGATCCCCAGTGCCGTGGCCGAAATCAACTGGCTGTAGACCAGGGGCGCGATCAGGCTGGCCTCGGCCTTCCTGCTGGCCGTGACCAGCAGGAAGTTGCCCAGGGCCGAGCCGACGGCGCTGACCAGAAGAAGCGCAAGCAGGAGCATGTCCGGCGCGGGAAAATCGGCTTGCAGGCCGAAGGGCGTCAAGACGACAGCGCCGATCAACAGTTGCGAGATCAGCAGGAAGCGCGGCCGGAATGTTCCCGCCAGGGTACGGGTCATGACCAGATAGGCGCCGTAGAACGTCCCCGCCGCCAGGGCGAAAGCCATGCCGACGGAACTGCCGAAACCCGGCTTGACGACAAGCATCACGCCGGCGAAGCCGATCGCCAGCAAGAGGCTTCTCTGCGTCGATGGCCGTTCACCCAGGAACAGGATCGCCAGGACATAGGACACGACCGGGCCGACGAAGAAGGCTCCGAAGACATTGGCGATCGGTTCCGTCTTCAGGGCCGTCAGGATGCAGCATATCCCGCAGACGATGAACCCCGCCCTCAGCAGGACGCGCCAGGTCAGCAAGGCCGGCAGTTCCTGCCGGGTCAATCCGCTGAAGGGCAGCAGCATCAGCGCGGCCAGCAAGAACCGCGACCATGCCACGATGAAAGGGTCCACGCCGCCGCTGGTCAGCAGCTTGCCCGCCGTATCCCCGATGACCACGCAGGTCACCGCGACGAAGACTGTCGCGATCAGTCGTAGCAAATCCGGCGTATTGGTCATGATCGTTCTCGGGAAGCGGAATTGAGGCGGGCATCTGGCCCGGGGCAGACCTTGCGACGTTGCGCGAAGGATTGGAAGGCCACCATCCCGACAGCCCCGGCAGCTACTTCCGCCGTCGCCGTCGCAGCAGGCGGCGATAACCGCCCGTGATCATGGCTCGGGCATCCCTGACGAAGCCCATGACCGCGTCACGCAGCGCGGACGTCTTCCAGGCCTCTGCGCTGACCCGGTCGGCACCGTAGATCGCGCCGGCAATCTCGCGATAGCTCGCCCCGCTCATGCGCCCGTCGATGGCCTGCAGCATATGACGTGCCCGTTGGCGCTGACGTTCGGTCAAGCGCCGGTCCGGCGGCACGCTCCGCCGCATGAGAAAGCAGAGGAGGCGCGTGGCGGCCTCGATCCGGTCGAGCCCATCGGCGTCGAGCGGAATGACGACGGCCAGCGGCGCATCCGCATCGACGCCCGCCAGCCGCAAGAGATGCAGGCTCCGGCCGCCGCCGATGTCGCAACGGAAATATGTGCCATCGGCTATCCTGACATCCTTCACCGCGAGAAGGTCGACCAGGTTGCCCTCAGCAGGCAGAACGGAGGGTAGCGCATCCAGCACCAGGCTGCCGGTCTCGCAGGACGGCAGCCAGTAGACCGGCGTATCCACGCAGGACAGTCCCGGCCGAACCGGGAAACGTAAGCCCCCAGCGATTCCGGAACCGAAGGATGCCCGGCGCATCCATTGCCTCTTGCCGCGCGACGGCGCGATAGTCCTGCTGATAGTCCTCGTTGCGCCGCAGCCATTCCCAGGCGAGATCGGGCGCTGCAACTTCGTCAACGAAATCGTAGCTCGGCGAGGATCGCCACTTCGACAGGTCGGGTTTCATATCCATACCCCAAGGTTGAAGCCAGTTCTCGCGCGTTCAGCCAAGGGTTGGAAGTTTTTGTCTGCGCTAATACCCCCTGCCGGGCAAGGAAGGGTGCGGCAGAGGCAAATCGGCGGATTTCTACTTGCGATCAGCGGCCGTCGCGCAACAGCAGCTTGTAGCCGTCTTTTTTCATCCAGCGCGCACGGGCGAGATGGCTGTCGTAGATCCTGCGCGCCCGTTCCGGCTCGCGCTCTGGATCGAGACCGAAGAGGATCTGGACGGCTTCGCGCCAGTCCGCTCCGTCGTCAGCGGAATCGTGCAGCCGCATATAGAGCTTCTGGTGCCGGCGGTCGTAATCGGTCAGTTCCGGGCCGGTCGGCACATCCTCCAGATAGTCTTTTTCCGTCACATCCCTCTCCCGTCCGGGCGGTGATCGCGATGTTTTCCCGCAGCAGCACTATTCCATGCCGGGCCACGTTCCACAACAAACCGTGTTCCACGCGACGGATCCTGCTCCGCATCGTTAATCAGGCACAGTCACCGGGCGCAACTCCGAATGCCTGCACATCGGAGCAAACACCTCGGCATCCGATTTGTAGAGAATACTCCGTGGTTGAATGCTCATCAAGTCACCGATCTGTTGGTGATGAAGATTCGGGAGATATTCGCGCACAATCTGCGGGCGGCGCGGCAAGCCAGAGGCTTGTCGCAGGAAGAGCTCGCGCATCGGGCGGATATCGATCGAACCTATATCAGCTCACTGGAGCGCCGCGTTTACGGCGCCAGCATCGATGTCGTGGATCGCCTGGCCTCGGTCCTGGAAATGGAAGCATCCGACCTGCTTAAGCGGCCTGCGGAAGGCAAACGGCTGCCATCTGCGGAGCCGCCAAAGCCAGACAAGTAGCCCGGAGCGACGCCGCTGCGTTTCCAGCGGGCACCTGCCTGCCGCACAAGCCGGACGCATGAGCCCGCAAGTCAATTTGCCTCGGCGGGATCTCTGGTCCCGGTGGAGGGTCAAGCGGGGCAAAACTCTCCGCTCGCGATCTGGATGGTCCAGCATTCGCCTTCATCGTCGGCCATCATCTGGATCTCGGTACGATCGGCGCTCAGGATCGCGTGCAACCCGCCTTTGGTGAAAATCTCCGGCTCGTCGGCCTCGGCGTCCCATCCGAGGCCCCATGCTTCCTGCACCGTTACCTTGCGGAATCGGCCCTCGGCAAAGGCGGTGGCGAGGGTCGCGGCATTGGCGAGGCGGCGGGCGGTCAGTTCGGCTGTGGTCATGTCCGTTTCTCCCGGTGGGGTGGTTTCCTGCTGCCGCAAGCCCCGCGACGGCGGGGCCAGATTGTCGGCGCCGGCGGCATCAGGCGCTTTCGATCTCGCTCGGGGTATCGAGGAGGAGGTCGGCGGCTTCGGTCATCGCCTGCAGGAGGATGATCTGGGCCAGTTCCTCGTCGGAGGTCTGCATCCATCCTCGGGTGATCCGCTCCAGTTCCTCGAGCCGGTGCGGGTCGCGGCGGATCAGGGCGTTGGCGGCTTCGGCCATCAGTTCGGTCACGGTGGTCGGGTGGTTCATGGTCGCTCTCCGATCTGTGCCCCGGTCCGATCCGGGCGCTTCTGCTGCCCCGACCCCTCGGGCGTTTCCGCCTGGGGCTGTGCGCTTCCGTCGGTGGGGTCAGATCAAGCCTGCCTTCTGAAGCCAGTTGGCGGTGTCAGGGGCGTCGGTTGCGCGGACAATGACCGTCAGGGTCATGCTGTCGCGGCTGGCGCGGGCCTTGACCCCGGTATCGGCGTCCATGCCCATCTCGATGTCCTCGAGATGGATGCGGCTCGCCAGGGGGTTGCCGGGGATGTTGATCTCGAATGTCGCGGTATGCATCGGGCTTGTCTCCGGTTTCCGGGACCGATCCATCCGGCCCCTTCCACCACCCCGGCCCCGCATTGCGGGGAGCATGGCACCGGTGGCTGGCGACCATGTTGGTGCCTTACGAATAGTCTAGCAAAAACAAGGCGCTAACGCAAGCCGATTGTGGCGTTTTCTCCATTATTTTCAGTCAGTTATCGGCATTTCAACTTTCTTCCGCAGCCGCCGAAACGCCCACGGGTGTCCACCCCGTTCGCCGGTGGACACCCGTTCCCTTCCGCTCCGAAGCTAAATACGCCCTTCGCGACCACGCGCCGACGATCACGCAAAGCTCATCGGTAGCGCTGTGGAGCAGCCTCGCTCCCCAGCCCCTTTTTGCCCAAGCCCCTGTTTCTTCTTCAGCGGAGAAGGATGGGGTCGGGGGAAGGCAGCAGGCTCCGCCGGAGGCTTCCCGGCCGGTCGATCCGGTCGGGAAGCCTTCTCTTGCCGGCGTGGCAAAGGCGCGATCCGCCGCAAACATGGAAAAACCCGGCGGCTGGAACCGCCGGGCTCTTGGGCCTCCCGTTCAGGAGGGAATGTCGTCTTCGTCGATGAACCGGCCTTCGTCCTCGTCGTCGGTCCCGGCCTGCGGCGCCCGGCTCAGGAAATCCACCGTCTCGGCGACGATCTCGCAGCCGTAGCGGTCGTTGCCGTCCGCATCCTGCCATTTCGTGTAGTGGATGCGGCCGCGCACCAGCACCTTCGTGCCGGATTCGCAATATTGCCGGATGGTCCGGCCCAGGCCGTTGAAGGCGACGATGCGGTGCCATTCCGCGTCCTCGACCCGATAGCCCTTCTCGTCGCGCACGACCCGGCCTTCCGAATAGCGCGGGCGCGAGGTGACCAGCTTGAAGCGGGTAACGTCGGTGCCGGTGCGGGTGGTGCGGGTCTCGGGGGCCTGGCGGATGGTGCCGGCGAGGATGACGATGTTCTGCATTGTAGGTCTCCGTTGCTTCACAGGAGGGACCATTCCCTCCGACGAGACCCGGCAAAGTCCGTCGGGAGGCACCTGCAACTGCCGCCCCCTTCGGGCGGCAGCTTGCCCGCAAGGCTTCGGAGTGGTGCGGGCAGCCGCGCCCTGCGCGGCAACACGGTCCGGAGCCTTGGGGGTTGCCGGTGAAAACCGCACGGAGTTAGGGGTTCGGACAGGCGGAGGGATTGGTGCGTCCGGGGGCATGACGGGGACATATCGCAGAACGGCGGCGTTCTCGCCGGTGCCGTCCTGTCGGCAAAGCCCCCGGAATCCGCACCTCCCGCGGCGGTGCCGCTTCGCTTCGGTTTGCTGGTCAGCCTCGCGCCCGCGCTATTCGGAAGGCCGGGTCGTTCGGGACGGGAAGGATCGGGCTGTCGGGTCGGGGGCGCGAGATGGCATGACTGCCACCTCATCGGTGCTGGGTTGGACCGTCCGGCGATACTGCGGGGCTGGCAGGAAGCGGGTCGCATCGCGGCGGGCATTCACGGCACGCAATGGCAGGATGCGGAGGGCAAGGATCGATATGGCAGCGGGGTCGGCGGCGATGCAGGATTTCCGCAGCCGGGTGTTGCCGGCCGAAAACAACGACGCGGGCCGGTTCATCAGCGATGACATTCCCCTTTGCGCTGGAGGTCGAGGGCTTGGTGGTGTCAACCGTCTGGTGTTTCCACGGGCGCAGCAGATCGCGGACGCAAGGCGGGACACCGGCACCGTTGACCGCCTGCGGCACCCGGCCTATCATTTGCTGGTCTGAAACAGGTTAGGCTCGGGAAGGTTGGCCCGGCCCCCGCGCCCTGCGGGTCCTTCCGTTGCTGGCGACGGCCCAAGACTATCAAGGCCCTGCGCGGTGCAGGCGCCGATAGAAAGGGCGTGACATGAAACCCAGGATTTCCGTTCTGACACTCGGCGTCGCCGATCTCGAACGATCGCTTTCCTTCTACCGCGACGGGCTTGGGCTGCCCACGAAAGGCATCGTCGGCCAGGAATTCGAGCATGGCGCGGTGGCGTTCTTCGATCTTTCCGGCGGGCTGAAACTTGCGCTCTGGGCACAGGCCGACATCTCCCACGATACCGGATTGCCGATGCGGCCGGTCAGTCCGACCGCCTTCACCATCGGCCACAATGTCATGCGGCGGGAAGAGGTCGATCAAATCATGGACGCTGCCGAACAGGCAGGGGCAGAGATCGTTAAACCTCCGCAGGACACGTTCTACGGCGGCTATGCCGGCTATTTCCGCGACCCCGACGGACATCTGTGGGAAATCGTCTGGAACCCGGACCTGCTTCCGACAGGCGATTGAGTAACCCCCGGAAGCCGCTGACCCCTCACTGGGGCCAGTGGCTCCCGGGACTCCTCGCAGCATCGCCTCTCCCCGCCCCCGGCGTGATCCGGCCGGGCTCCGATAGGGGTGGTCTCCGCCCGTCCGGATCACGCCGCGCCATTCGCGCCGTTCGCATCAGCCATTGGCGCGTCTGCCGATATCTTCGCCTTGTCTTGCGAGCCGGGCCATGCCCGGCGAGCGCGATTTTTTTGGGGGCGTGCGGCAGGGATCGGACGCGCGACGGCCGCCGATCCGATGGACCGGCGGCCGTGATGCTTTGGGCTAGTGTCGAATCCATGGCCGCAGCGGGCGCCAAGATTCACCCGTCCCTGCCGGGCGCCAGGTCAGACGGCGGCAGCGGAACGTGGCCCAGGCGTAAAGCAGCGGCTCCATGCCGTGCCACCAGTCGGCGGCGATGTCGCCGCAACGGCCTTCGAACAGCAGCTTGCCGCGCGCGGTATAAAGCCGGAACTCCACCGGCAGGGCATCGCCTTCTTCGGGTTTGCCGCGTGCGGGAACGCCGTCGGCATCCTCGCCCAGTCCGATGCAACCGCCGTGATGGTCCTTCGTCACAATCCAGCGCATATCAAAATCCTTTCCGTGAAGCTGTGGGGTGTGGCGCCCGCCCCGATGACGGGCACCTTGGGTCGCCAGCCTATGCCGCCGCCTTCCGGTCCCGCTCTTGCAAGGCCGCCATCCGCCGGTTGGTGGTTTGGTAATGCGCCACGTCCAGCTCGATCCCGATCCAGTCGCGGCCCAGCAGATGCGCCGCCGCCAGCGTGGAACCGCTGCCGCTGAACGGGTCCAGAACCAGATCGCCCGGCTGGGTGAACGCGCCGATCAGCTTGCGCAGCGCCGCCACCGGTTTTTGGGTCGGATGCAGCCTGTTGCCGGTATAGGGGAAGTCCAGCACATCGGGCACCGGATGGGCCGGCAGAACCGGATCGCCCTTCGCCAGCAGATAAGCCTGCTCGTGCTCGTAGCGCAGGAACCGCGCGGATGAAGCATAACGCTTGCGAAACACCAGATGCCCGACGATGCGGAAGCCCGCCGCCTTCCAGGCCTCGACAAACAAATCCACCTTGTTCCAGCCGTAGAAGCTGACGCAGAAACCGCCGTCCTTCAGGACCCGGTGCATCTGGGCGAAGGCCGGGCGCAGCCAGCGGGCGTTGTCGTCATTGGCGACGGTGCGGCCCTGCCGGTCGCGGAACCGGGTCACATAGGGCGGATCGGTCAGGATGAAATCCACCGTTCCGCTGTCAAAAGCCTGCATCGCCTCGATGCAATCGGCGTTGATGACGAGGTTACGGGGGGTGCTGGTCTTGCCGGTCATGTCTCTGTCCTTTCGGGTTGGGGCGGAGGGCCCTTGCCCTGATCCGCCGATGGGCCGCGCCTCGCCGGTCTGACTTCGGGAAACGCATGTTTCCCCGGAGGCAGAGCGGCGAGGGCGCAGCCCGACCCGCGGCCGCATGGCTGGCGGTCCTGGGTCGGGGCGCAGGGGGTGGGGCGGCCCGCAGCCGCAGGCGAGGACACGGCCCTGCGCCCCGACGACGCCCTCGGGCGGCGCCTGCCCTTTGACGGCCAGACAGGCGGATGCGTGGCGGACAAATCCTTGAGACAGGAAAGCCGTCGGGCCGGGGGTGAGCCGGGCAAGGCCCGGTCGAACCCCCTGCCCGGCTTCTGCGCAAACACGATCCGCGCCCGGCGCGCGGATCACATCGGATCAAAGTGACATAGCCGGTGTCGGCTGAACGGGGCTGCGAGGAGGCGCTGTCGTTCGACGCAGATCCGGTGAACGCTTCGTGGCCGTCGGTATCAGACCTGCGGCGCCAGTTCTCCGAAGCCGTTCAGGTTCATCAGCGCAGCAATGCCGGTGATCAGCCCGGCGGTGCCGCAGAGCAGTTTCAGCGCGATGGCGGATTCGATGGCATCGTGGGTGACACCATGCACGACGGCATAGCCGGCGATCATCGCCGGGATCACGAACACGGCCCGCGCCAGCAGGCAGAGAATCGGATTCCTCGCCTTGAACAGCACCGCGAGCACCAGCCCCACCGACAGCAACGCTACGGTGGCTGCGACCAAGGCCGAGAGCAGGAATCCGGCCTCCGTCGCATGAATGAGACGGAATGTCTCGACCGCGACCATCACCGGCAGTGCATAGATGGCCAGATACCAGGCGATGACGCAGGTGAGCGCGGTGAGCATGACGGCCAGCAGGATCAGCGTCATGGAAGCCTCCGGACCAAGGGGATCGGGAATCGTGCACGACAGGCGGCCAGAAGATAATGCGCTCGCGCCTGCGACCAGGGTTCACTACGCCGTTGCTGCGGATAGCAGCATTCCCAAGACCCTGCGACGGGTCAAGCCGACAGGCGGAAGGCTAAGGAGATGATGCGGATAGGCGCCCAAGACGGTCACCGATCAGCGACAAGCCGCCAACTCGCGTGCTTGTCGTGGAGGCTCGGACCCCTCACCCCCTCCGCAGGATCTTCTCCATCGGCTTTCCCTTGGCCAGTTCGTCGATCAGCTTGTCCAGATAGCGGATCTCCCGCATGAGCGGATCCTCGATCTCCTCGACCCGGACGCCGCAGACCACGCCCTTGATCAGGAAGCGCGCCGGGTTCATGTGCGGGGCCTCGGTGAAGAAACTCTCGAAATCCGTCCGGTCTTCCAGCCGGGCCGTCAGGTCCTCCGGACTGTAGCCGGTCAGCCAGAGGATGATCTCGTCGACCTCGGCCCCGGTCCGGCCCTTCTTCTCCGCCTTGCCCACGTAATGCGGATATACGCTGGCAAAGCTGGTGGTGAAGATCCTGTGCCTGGTCATGTTGCCTCCCAGGTTCTGGCGATGCGCATCATACCCTAACCGAACCGCCCCTGCGCGTCGGGCCATGTCCAAATGGTCTCGTCGGCGAGGATCGCATCCACGACCGCTTCCGCCCTCGACCGGGCGCTCTGCTTGTCGCCCATCGCCATATGCCGGATCTCGATCTCGACCAGAAACACGACGACCTCATCGGGGGACGTTCCCCGGCGCAGTTGCGAGGCCGCCGAGATCAGATAGCCGTCATATTCGTCCGCAAAGGACAGGTTGGCTTCGTCGTCCCATCTGCCCGGCCGGCCTTCCGGGTCCAGCAATCCGATGGGATCCCAGAGCGACCAGCCGATATCGCGCAGCTTCGACAACTTGATCCGGGGGTGCGGTGCGATCTCGGTCATGGGGGCGTCGTGGCAAGAGTCGGGCGGATGGTCAGCTTCGCGCAGGCCGGGGAAGGGTCGCAACGGGAGACGTTGCTAATCCTTCGGCGCCTTCGGCCTCGGCTGATGCAACCGCCGCCGCGCGTTCGCACGAAAGGCATTGCGCAGATCCTTGTTGATCAAGTCGAGATCGAACCATTCCGGATCGAAATGCCCGCCCGCCCATCGCAGCGTGGAGCGATGGTCATCGTGCGTCGGGTCGCGGATGATCCCGAGGAAATCCTCGTAGCCCCACGGCCCGCCGACGTCCTCGGGCGGCCTTGCCCGCGCGCCCTCCAGGCAGAGGGCATGACGTGGCGCCGGGTCGAGCGCCAGCCAATCCTCGATCCGGATCAGGTGCGCCCAACCGTCTCCGAAATCATAGGCATAGGGGCGCCTCGAAAAATTGCCCTGACCTTTCTGCCGGGATAGACATCGGAGGGCATGTGGCTGCTGGAGCGTGACAATGGCGCAGATGGGTTTCTTTGATCTTTCAGACCGCTACGCAAGCCTGGATGCCAAGCGGGACCCGCTGGTCGAGATCGATGCCATCGTGCCGTGGGAGGAGTTCAGGCCGACGCTTGAAGGTGTCTGGCGCAAGCCTGAGGCGGCGCGCAAATCGCGGGCTGGGCGCAAGCCGATGGACGCGGTGGTGATGTTCAAGACGCTGGTTCTGGGCGCCCTCTACAACCTGTCCGACGACCAGATCGAGTATCAGGTCCGCGACCGGCTGTCCTTCATGCGGTTCCTTGGTCTGGGACTGGAGGACCGCGTACCCGATGCCAAGACCGTCTGGCTCTATCGCGAGGGGCTGGCGCAGGCGGGCATGGTCGAGGCGCTGTTTCAGCAGTTCGACGGCTATCTGGCGCGGCAGGGCTACATCGCGCGGGGCGGCCAGATCCTGGATGCCTCCATCGTGCCGGTGCCGAAGAACCACAACACGCGGGATGAAAACCGAGCGATCAAGGCCGGCGAGGAGCCCGAGAGCTGGTCCGACAAGCCGGCCAAGCGATCGCAGAAGGACGTCGATGCCCGCTGGACCAAGAAGCACGGGAAATCCCACTACGGCTACAAGAACCATGTCAACGTGGACCGCCAGCACAAGCTGGTGCGGCGTTACCATGTCAGCGATGCGGCCCTGCATGACAGCCAGGCAGTGGATCATCTGCTGATGAAGGGCAACACCGGCGCAGGGGTCTGGGCTGATCCGGCGTATCGGTCCGCAGAGATGGAGGCGAGGCTCCGCGCATCCAGGCTGAAGAGCCACGTCCACCGCAAGGGCAAGCGGGGCAAGCCACTGACCGAACAAGGCAAGGCCAGCAACCGGACGAAATCCACCGTGCGCGCCCGGGTCGAGCATGTCTTCGGCGCGCAGACCAACGACATGGGCGGCACGCTGGTGCGCACCATCGGCTTGGTGAGGGCGAAGGCCAAGATCGGGATGAAGAACCTCGCCTACAACATGCGTCGCCTCGTCCAGCTGCGCAGTCTGAACCCCTGCCCGGCGTGATCCGGGCGTGGACGTCAGGCCGAGAGGGCCGAAGCACGCCGTGACCGGGCAGAACGGCGGCTGATCACGCCCCCGAACATCCTCACAAGCCGTTCTCGGCAGGTTTCAGGCAGCGAGGCGGGCCTCGATCAGCGGGAAGCGGTGAAAAATCGAGGTGCCCATTTATTGGTTATGAATCCTGACCCTAGCGCTGGCCTAAAAAAAGATGAATATCCCCTGCATCCCGTCCAATCGGAATCATGGGAAATGGATCGAGACATCTTCGCGCAACGTTTCGGCCGTAGTGAGAGTCGGCGTTACAGCGAAGAAAGCAGGTGCCCCCGCGCATCCGCTATTTCTTGCGTTTTTTCGCAGGCACGCCGGTGGCGGCGTCTGCCGCCTCTTTCGCCAACCGTGCAGCCTTGAGGGATGCCGTCAGCTCGCTCCTCTTGCGGGCCTGTTCATCGACGATGAGCTTCGCCTCGGAAGTGGTGCGATCCATCGCCGTCAGGGGCGCAGGGTCGCGGAAAAGGTTTCTCGCCTTGGCCAACATACGGGTCTCCCGAAGGGGTTCAGCCCGGCCAGATGGCCAGGCTGTTCGACAGGATCAGGCGAGCGCCAGCCTGCTGGCCGATTCGCGACCATCGCGGCCCGACTCGATTTCGAAGGTCACGGCCTGACCATCCGCAACGCTGTTAAGCCCGGCCCGCTCGAGGGCCGAGATGGGCTCTGTTGCACAAATCCCGTGTGGGATTCATCTCATGAATCCAGCGTGGTAGCTGGGATACATGAGCAGACCTACACCCCCGACCTACAGGACCAGGAACTGGCCAGCCTACAATGAAGCGCTCAAGCGCCGCGGCTCGCTGACGATCTGGTTCGATCCCGAGATGAGCTGGGATGCCGCGCCGACAGGTAGGCGTGGCCGCCAGCAGACCTACAGCGATGCCGCCATCCAGACATGCCTTTCGATGAAGGTGCTGTTCGGCATGGCGCTTCGGCAGACGACAGGCTTCGTCGAAAGCCTGCTGCGGCTGGTCGGCCTCGACTGGGCGGTGCCCGACTTCAGCACCCTGTCCCGCCGCCAGAAGACCCTGGCCGTGAACATCCCGTATCGCGGCTCCAAGGGGCCGCTGCACCTGCTGATCGACAGCACGGGTATCAAAGTCGAGGGCGAAGGCGAGTGGCACGCCCGCAAGCATGGTGGACCCAAACGGCGCGTCTGGCGCAAGATCCATCTCGGGATCGACGAGGAAACACTGGAGGTTCGCGCAGTCGAGGTCACAGGGAGCCATATCGGCGATGCACCGGTCTTACCCGACCTGCTCAACCAGATCCCAGCGTACGAGCAGATCAGCAGCGTCACTGCCGACGGTGCCTACGACACCCGCAAATGCCACGATGCAATCGCTGACCGCGGCGCCCGCGCTGTCATTCCGCCTCGCAAGAATGCCAAGCCGTGGAAGACCGTCACCGCCGGCGCGGTCGCACGAAACGAAGCGCTGCGGGCATCGAAATACCTCGGTCGTGCTCTCTGGCGACGATGGAGCGGATACCACCGCCGAAGCCGCGTCGAAACGAAGATGCACTGTGTGAAACTGCTGGGGCAGCGCCTCATGGCGCGGGACTTCGACCGACAGGTCGCGGAGCGTCAGGTCCGTATCGCCGTTCTGAACGGCTACACCGCGCTCGGCATCCCTGTCACAGAGCCCGTGGGATAAGTCTGTCCGGGGAAAGGGGAACCCCGGCCATCAGCCGATTTGTGCAACAGAGCCCCGCAGACTCCAAACCTCAGCTTTCGCCCTGTTCCTTGCCGTCCAGTTCCCGGGCGTTCGTTTCCGCTATCGTCTCATGTAGCCGCGAATGGGCGGATTGCCATGCATCGAGCGCGCCCACGGCCTGGTCGAGCGCCTTTCTGTCCGGCCCATCGAATTGGGGAGCCGCCTCCTTGATCGCCCAGTAGAGCCGGCGCACCACCGGGGTCATCCGCTCCAGCCAGGCCAGGACATCCCTCAGGCTCTGCTCCTTGCCGCCGGGGTTGGAATAGACCCCGCCCTGGAGGCCCTGCAGTTCCAGCTCGCTCAAGCGGAGCTCGATATCGCTCAGCCGTTCCTTGATATCTCTGTCGCTGTTCTCGACCAATGAGACCATTTTCGCCCCCTCCCTTTATGCGGTCGCTCCTCTTGGGCCTGCCGGCCCATCGATCACGCCTGATCGGTCGTCGGATCGTCCATGCCGCTCGCAGCACGAACCGGCATGCCGCGCTCGTTCCCGTCCCTTTTCCGACGCCGGCGCACTCCTGCATCATGCTGCGGCTCGGGTCGTTTCTCGGGGGTGCTGGCGATGTCTGCGGAATCCACGGTCTGGGTCTCCCTGTTGCCGGACGAAAAAATTCGAACAGGCACGGCTGATATGGGGTGTCAGGGGGCTGCAGGCCATAGGAGACATGCGCCTATCGACCAACCTCCGGAAAGCCCGAGAAAGAAATCTCGGTGACGACGAGGCGGTTCTGCAACGGCAGGATGAGGTCAGCGCAGTCGATGGCCGTTACGACGAGTTTTGCGTCGGTCGGCTTTTGCGATTCCTATTCAGGCGCGGGATCGGTTCTTTCCGCTGCCGCGTCGATCCGGTCGGCCCATTCGATCAGCAATCGCGCTGCGCCGAAATCTCCGTGCCTGTCGCGCTTCTGGGCGGCGAGAGCGAGGTGTTCCCGCAGATCCGTCGTCATGAGCAGGCCGGGCCGCTCGGTGGCCAGAAAGAGCATTTGCAGCAGGTGCTCTATGGCGGCTTCGTATTGATCCGGGCTTTCGATTGCCACCTTCCTGCCTTCCATCGGTTGCTGCCTGGCGACTCGTGTCAGGCGATTGCTGGTTGCCCCAAAGGACGAAGACCGGATACCCGTTTTGCAGCGGTATCGGCCGGCTTGACCGTCAGCATGGCTGGCGCGTGTCGCGTCACCAGTCCCGGAACCGCTCGAACAGCCCGGACGTGCAGGATCTGATCGGAATGAGCCGGGTTGTTCCGTCGTCATGGACGAGCTTCACCAGATCCCCATTCTGGAAATGGCGGATCCCCTCAAGATGCCACGGCGGCTGAGCAAAGATTTCGGTAGCTCCGGTGAGCGCGTCGGTCAGGGCAACACGTTTGGTCATGGAAACCTCGCTATCTGGACGAGCGAAAACGGCGGACCTGGATCCGCCGCTTCACCTTCCAGCTTTTGAATGCCGCATACCAGCGCAGATTTGGACCACGCCTTGGTGCGGCAATTTACCGGAAGATCGGGGGTCCGCAGGTTTCCGCCCGCTTCGCCTTTCGAATGGCAGCCGGCCGTCATCTGTGGTCAGCAGGCTTCCGCATGGGGTCGTCTTTCGGATCGTTGTCGCCCTGCTGCGGGGCTTCCGGCAGCTCGCCCTGCTGGCCCTGACGGGTGTCCCTCGGGTCCAGAGTGTCGTTCTTTGGGCCGGTGCCCACAATGGGGTCCTCCATGGCACCGCCCGGAGATCCCGCTCGGATGAACAAGACATGGGGTCGAAGGGGTGGAATTGCGCCCTCCGGATCGAAACTATCGTGCAAGCTGGTCATATGGCTGGAAAGAATGTTGCGCCGGTCTGGTGGCACCTAAAGCGCCGCCAGCGTCGTTACCGACCGTCGGGGTCCGCGCCCTCGAGATACGATGATGTCACGTCAGCTATTTCCTCCGCGCGTCCAGGACATGGGTAACGAGACTTTACAGATGCTGAACTGCGTCCGCTTCAAGGTTGACCTTCCGCGGATTCCCCGAGCAGCCGTCGTCGAGACGCACCTGCTGGCTTGACAACATCAGGTCTCACCTTCATTGTCTCAACATATCTTGAGTGGTTGATTCGATGGAAGAGCAACGCGCCCTTGCCGGCTTCGCGGCGCTGTCGCAGGAGACCCGGCTGCGCATCGTCCGGCTGCTGGTCAAGGCCGGGCCGGAGGGCATGGCGGCCGGGGCCATCGGCGAGGCCCTGGGGGGTGCCAGCACCTCGCGGCTGTCGTTTCACCTGACCCATCTCGAACATGCCGGGCTGATCCGGTCCCGGCGCGAGGGGCGCTTCATCATCTACAGCGCCGTCTTTGCGACATTGGCCGGACTGATCGCATTCCTGATGCGCGATTGCTGCGACGGCCACCCCGAGATCTGCGCGCCGGTCGCGGCCGCGCTGTCCTGTTCCTGTGAACCCAGCAAGGATGCCCTGCATGGCTGACGCCTCGCCTCGTGTCTTCAACGTGCTGTTTCTCTGCACCGGCAACTCCGCCCGCTCGCTCATCGCCGAAAGCGTGCTGCGCAAGGAGGGCGGCGCGCGGTTCCGCGCCTTCTCGGCCGGCAGCCAGCCGAAGGGAGAGGTGCATCCGCGGACCCTGAAGATCCTGCAGAACTACCATTACCCGACCGAAGGGCTGCGCTCGAAAACCTGGGACGAATTCGCCGGGCCCGACGCGCCGGTGATGAATTTCGTCTTCACCGTTTGCGACGACGCGGCGGGCGAGGCCTGTCCCTATTGGCCGGGCCAGCCGATGACAGCGCATTGGGGCCTTCCAGACCCGGCAGCCGCGACCGGCAGCGAGTTGCAGCGCGACATGGCCTTCATCGAGACGCTGCGCTACATGAAGGCGCGCATCCAGGCCTTTGCCGCCCTGCCGATCGGCACCCTGGACCGCGCCAGCCTCGTCTCCAGGCTGCACGAGATCGGATGCTCCGAAGGCACAAGCGAGGCAGGAGACAGCATGGACGTCGTGATCTATCACAACCCGGACTGCGGCACTTCGCGCAACGTGCTGGCGCTGATCCGCAATGCCGGGATCGAGCCGCATGTGGTGGAATACCTCAAGACGCCGCCCTCGCGCGCGATGTTGGAGCAGCTTATCGCCCGCATGGGCATCGCGCCGCGCGATCTGCTGCGCCAGCAGGGTACGCCTTATGCCGAGCTTGGCCTGGACGACCCGGCGCTGACCGACGCCGCGCTGATCGAGGCGATGCTGGCGCATCCGGTGCTGATCAACCGGCCCATCGTGGTCAGCCCCAGGGGCGTGCGGCTCTGCCGGCCCTCGGAGCAGGTGCTGGACCTGCTGCCGCCGCAGCGCGCCGCCTTCAGCAAGGAGGATGGCGAGCAAGTCGTGGATGCCCAAGGCAACCGCATTCGCCCGGCCTGAAAGGAACAGATGATGCCCCCCGACAGCCCGGCCCGCCGGCTTTCCTTTCTCGACCGCTACCTGACGCTCTGGATCTTCGCGGCCATGGCGCTCGGCATCCTGCTGGGCACGCTGTTCACCGGCCTGCCGGATGCGCTGAACGCCATGGCGGTCGGCTCGACCAACATCCCCATCGCCATCGGGCTCATCCTGATGATGTATCCGCCGCTGGCCAAGGTGCGTTACGAGGAACTGCCCCAGGTCTTTGCCGACAGGCGCGTGCTGGTGCTGTCGCTGGTGCAGAACTGGCTGATCGGGCCGGTGCTGATGTTCGCCTTAGCGGTGATCTTCCTGCGCGACAGCCCCGAATACATGACCGGGCTGATCCTGATCGGCCTGGCGCGCTGCATCGCCATGGTGCTGGTCTGGAACCAGCTGGCGCGCGGCGACGGGCAATATGTCGCCGGGCTGGTGGCCTTCAACGCGATCTTCCAGATCCTGTTCTTCTCGACCTACGCCTGGCTGTTCCTGACCGTGCTGCCACCCCTGTTCGGGCTGCAGGGCAGCGTGATCGAGGTGGGCTTCCGCACCGTGACCGAGGCGGTGGTGATCTACCTGGGCATCCCCTTCGCCGCCGGCTTCCTGACCCGGCGTGTGCTGATCCGGCGCAGGGGCGAGGAGTGGTATCAAAACGTCTTCCTGCCGAAGATCAGCCCGATCACGCTGGCCGCGCTGCTGTTCACCATCGTCGCGATGTTCAGCCTGAAAGGTGGCGATGTCGTGCGCCTACCGCTCGACACCGTCAGGATCGCCGTGCCGCTGGTGCTGTATTTCGCCATCCAGTTCCTGGTCAGCTTTGCCATGGGCCGGCTGATCGCCAGGGATTATCCGCGCAGCACCGCCATCGCCTTCACCGCCGCCGGCAATAACTTCGAGCTGGCCATCGCCGTCGCCATCGCCGCCTATGGGCTGGCCTCGCCCGTGGCCTTCGCCGCGGTCATCGGCCCGCTGGTCGAGGTGCCGGTGCTGATCCTTCTGGTCAACGCCGCCCTGTGGCTGGGCCGCCGCTGGTTCCCCGAAGCAACCCCGCAAGAGGCCCGCGCATGATCCCCGACCTGCCGAACCTGTCGCCCGACTGCCTGCGCGCGCCCGCGATTCCCGACCTGCCGCGAGCAACCCATCCGCCGCGCATCCTGCTGCTCTACGGCTCGCTGCGCGAACGCTCCTACAGCCGCTTCGCCACGCTGGAGGCCGAGCGCCTGCTGCGGCATTTCGGTTGCGAGACGCGGGTGTTCCACGCCAACGGCCTGCCGCTGCCCGAGGATGCCGACCCGTCGCATCCGAAGGTGCAGGAGCTGCGCGATCTGTGCCTGTGGTCCGAAGGCCAGGTCTGGACCAGCCCGGAACGCCATGGGGCGATGACCGGGGTGATGAAGGCGCAGATCGACTGGATCCCGCTGTCGATGGGCGCGATCCGGCCAACGCAGGGCCGCACGCTGGCGGTGATGCAGGTCTCGGGCGGCTCGCAAAGCTTCAACGCGGTGAACCAGATGCGGGTGCTGGGCCGCTGGATGCGGATGCTGACGATCCCGAACCAGTCCTCGGTCGCCAGGGCGTATCAGGAGTTCGACGAGGCCGGGCGGATGCGGCCGTCGAGCTATTACGACCGCATCGTCGACGTGATGGAGGAACTGGTGAAGTTCACCCTGCTGACCCGCGACCTGTCGGCCTTCCTGACCGACCGCTACAGCGAGCGCAAGGAGACGGCCGCAAAGCTTGAGGAACGGCTGAACCTCAAGGCCGCGACATGAGGCTGGAGAAGCGCGATATCGGGGAGCGATCGCGAGATGCACCCGGATCGCGCCGTAAAGGGCGACCGAACCGGGTCTGAACCGGGCAACCGTCTTGACATTCCATCGTCGCCGTCGGAATTTTCCGGCATGGGGTCTTGCGACGCCCCACGAGGCGCCAGCCGAAGTTCGCGTTCCATTCCGACAACTCACTCAATGGAGGGAACGCAGATGCCTGCGCCTGACGCCATAACCTGCGACAAGCTCGCCAAGCTGATCGGCACCGCACGATGCCCCGTCGTCGTCGACGTGCGCCGGGCGGATGCGAGAGACGCCGAACCCCGTCTCATCCCCTCCGCCCGATGGCTGGCTGAGGATGAAATCACCCCTGCGGCGCTTTCGGAACTGGCCCGCAGCCTGGATCGTCCGGTGGTGGTCCTATGCGCCGAGGGACACGGGCGCAGTCAGGGCGTCGCCGCCTGGCTGCGCCATGAAGGGGTCGCAGCCGAGTATCTGGAGGGAGGCATGGCGGCATGGCTCGCCGCCGGCCTGCCACTCGTCACGACCACAAGGATCACCGGCCATGATCCGCAGGGCCGCAGCCTGTGGGTCACACGGGCGCGGCCCAAGATCGATCGCATCGCCTGCCCCTGGCTGATCCGGCGCTTCATCGATCCACGGGCGGTGTTTCTGTTCGTCGCCCCGGCCGAGGTGCCCGCAGTGGCCGAGCGGTTCGGCGCCATGCCCTTCGATGTCGAAGGCGTGTTCTGGAGCCATCGCGGCGAGGACTGCACCTTCGACGCGCTGCTGAAGGAAACCCGGTTGAGCATCCCGGCGCTCGACCGGCTGGCTTTGATCGTGCGCGGCGCGGATACCGCCCGCCTGGACCTCGCCCCCGAAGCGGCAGGTTTGCTTGCGGCGTCCCTGGGCCTGTCGCGGATGTATTCCGACGATCTGGAACAACTCGATGCCGGATTGCAGCTCTATGACGCTTTCTACCGTTGGGCGCGCGATGCCACGGACGAGATCCACAACTGGCCCGCCAACGCCAGGGGTACGGGCCGGGGCGCGACATGAAGCGGCGTGATGGATTTCCCACGCTGGGCCAGGCCACCGGGGTCTGGGCCAGGATCGCCGCGCTGAGTTTCGGCGGGCCGGCCGGCCAGATCGCGGTGATGCACCGGATACTGGTCGATGAGCGGAAATGGCTCGGGGATGCGCGATTCCTCCATGCCCTGAACTTCTGCATGCTGTTGCCCGGTCCCGAGGCGCAGCAGATGGCGACCTATATCGGCTGGCTGATGCACGGCGTGCGCGGCGCGCTGATCGCGGGGATGCTGTTCATCCTGCCGGGTTTCATCGCCATGATGGTGCTGAGCTGGGTCTACGCGCTCTATGGCGATGTGCCGGTTGTGACCGCGCTGTTCTTCGGGCTGAAGGCCGCGGTGCTGGCGATCGTGCTGCAAGCGGTGTTCCGCATCGGCGAACGCGCGCTGAAGAACAATGTCATGCTCGGCCTGGCCGCCGCGTCCTTCCTGGCCATCTTCCTGTTCGATGCACCCTTCCCGGTGATCGTGGCGCTGGCGGCGGCCATCGGCTGGATCGGGGCAAAGGCCGGGATTGCGGCCTTCCGGGGCGGCGGCGGACATGGCTCGACAGGTGGCGCATATGTCAGCGACGCCGACACAATCCTTGGCGAAGAACTTGACCTTCCGCCCTCGGCGCGCAGAAACGCCTTTCGCGCGGGATGGGTGGCGGTCGCGCTCTGGCTGTTGCCGGTGGCGCTGCTGGTCGCCCTGGTACCGGGCAGCGTCTTCACCGACATCGCGCTCTATTTCTCGAAACTCGCGGTGCTGACCTTCGGCGGGGCCTATGCCGTGCTGGCCTGGGTCGCGCAGGAGGCGGTCGGCAGCTATGGCTGGCTGCAGCCGGGTGAGATGCTCGACGGTCTCGGCATGGCCGAAACCATGCCGGGGCCGCTGATCAAGGTGCTGCAATTCGTTGGTTTCATGGGGGCAATGCGCGAGGCCGGATGGGCCATGCCGCTGCTGGCGGCAACGCTCGGGGGCATCCTGACGACATGGGTGACCTTCGCGCCCTGCTTCGCGTGGATTCTGCTCGGGGCACCGTTCATGGAAGGGCTGCGGGAAAACCGGGCGCTCGCGGCGGCGCTGGCTTCGGTCACCGCGGCGGTCGTGGGGGTGATCCTCAATCTCGCGATATGGTTCGCGATCCATGTGGCCTGGCGCGAAGTCGAGCCTTTCAATTGGGGGCCGGTCTCGACCAGCATTCCGGTGCTGGAAACACTGGATGGGTGGGCGATGGCCCTTTCGGCGCTGGCGATCCTCGCGGTGTTCCGTCTGAAGCTCGGCATCGGCCTCGTGCTTGGTGGTGCGGCACTGGCGGGCCTCGGCCTGCACCTGGCCGGGGCGATCTGACGGCGGATGGCGAGGCCGCTGCCCGAACCCCGAAGAAACCCGGCTATCCGCGATGCCAGGGCGGATGCGGGTCGCCCACGATCAGTTGATGGTGGTGCCTGCCCTGGCCCGCATCACATGGGGATGGTCGGGCGGCATGGTAACGGGCAACGTGACGCTCACCTTGCAGCTCGGTGGCGAGTACAGCCGGTTGACCACACCTGGGAATAGTGAACGGAACATCCGGGGCCGATCACTTGCGCCGGATCAGTTCCAACGGCAGCAATGGACTCTCGAGCAACATGCTGCGGGACAGCAAGTGGCAGGTTTGGCTGAGCCGGGCGATCTGCCCCCGGACAGGCAAGGTGCGGCCCATAGCGGTCGGTCAAGTGCTGTCCTTGCTGCGCGGCGGCATTCCCGGAAGCGGACACTCAACAGGTTCCGCAGCAAGTTCCCGGTCATCATGGTAGTGATACGGAACTTTCTGCTGATCGCCGCGGTAGAGGCTAGTGTCTGCTTTGGACTGATACTGTTGAGAAACCCTGTTGCCGGGCGCCCTTCAGGCTGGTTCACTTCTGATAAGCATGGGGTTAAGGTTTTTGTACGCGAAGGGCGTGAGGCGGAGCAAAGCCCACGAAGCTGATCTGGTTTGTCGGCGCAGCGAAATGCCGGTTCGGCTTTTTCCATCGAAATCATTTTCGTCGCGGGTATGATCGGCGCATCAAAAGAGACTCGGAGACATCTACCTTGATCGCGGATATGAGGGCTAAGTGTATGCGCGTCCGGCGCTATGGGGTTGTCGCGCAATGACTTCGCTGCGTCCCAATCTGGTCAAACGCATAGATCGCCTGCCCAAGCCATCGAATGTCGCGGCGGCCATGCAGCCCCTTTTCGAGGCGATCAGCAACTCGATCCACTCAGTGCAGGCCAAGTTCGGCCATAACGTAACGTCCAAGGGGCGCATCGTCGTCACGGTCAGCACTGATCGCAAGAAGGAGAACGTTTGGGCTACGGTCGAGGACAACGGCGTCGGCCTCGATGAGCGGAATTGGGAGTCGTTTACCACTACCGACAGCGACAACAAGATTCTGATCGGCGGCAAGGGTGTTGGACGGCTACTTTGGCTCGATTGCTTTCGGCAAACCCAGGTTATGAGCGTCTTCGATGACGAAGACGGCGTGCGCAAAGAGCGGCGCTTCGCGTTCGTGTTGGCCAACGAGGACCAGATCCAGAACCACGTCATCGAGGCCGCGGCCCCCGGCCGCGAAACTTCGTTCCACGTCAAGTTTACCGGGCTACGCGACAACGCTTACTTCAACAAGTTCCCCGGTCGCGACAGTTTCGTCTTCCAGCACCTGACCTCTCATTTTCTGCCGACCTTCATCAGCGGCCGGTGTCCCCAGGTCACGGTGCTGGTCGGCGACGAAACCCGTCACTTTCCCGCTGACATCGACAAAATCGTCCATCGCAAGCAGACGGCTCTGAGGCTTGAGACCGAAGCATACGGTACGCTCTTCCTTACCCTGATGGAATGCGACAAGGTCGCCAGCGCCGACCTGAAGGGCTCGCACTTCGTGCACTTCATCGCTCACGACCGCACGGTCCACTCCCAGAGCATCGATGGCAAGCTGGGGCTTAAGTATTTTGGCGAGAACAACGATCGTGTTTTCCATGCCATCCTGACCGGTGAATTTCTGGATCAAAACGTCAACCAGGAGCGGACAGCGTTCATGTTCGAAGACGCCGTGCTTGAGCGAATCATCAACGACGTCTGCACCGATCATATCGAGGCGTTCCTCGCCGAGCCGTTGTCCAAGCTAAGTGGTGAGCAGCGCATCAAGATCGAGGAGATCACCGAGACCTACCCTTCGGTGGCGTTCGGTAACACCGCCGAACTACAATCTAAGCTGCCTTCTGGCGAACTAAATGGCGACGCGATCTACGGCCATCTCTCGCGCGAGCGTTTCCGTCGCGATCAGCGCCAAGCCGAAAAGATCCGTACGGTCTTGACCCGACTCAAGGACGGCGCGGCCGACGTGTCATCGTTCTCGGGGGCGATCGCCGAAGCGGGCAAGGCGCTGGAGGATTCCGAACAGCGCAGTCTTGCTGAGTATGTCGTGCGTCGCAAGGTGGTGCTGGATTTCATCGAAATCCTTTTGGAGAAGGTTCGCGACGATACGCGCGACAGTGCCTACCAGCGCGAAGATGTCCTGCACTCCTTCATCTGCCCGTTGCGCGTCAACACCCTGGAGGATGGCAGCCGCAAGGTCGAGGCCGCCGCATCGCACGACCTCTGGATCGTCGATGAGCGACTGACGTTCGCGCAGTACTTCAGCTCCGACGAGGAGTTCTCGGTCTTGTCGGACGCGATTGAAAGTGACGAGCGGCCCGATGTCCTGATCTTCGATCATGTCCACGGCTTGCGCCAAGTCGAAGAGCCCTCGAAGGTCTTACTAGTCGAGTTTAAGCGGCCTGGGCGCTCGAGTTACGCCGACAATGAAAATCCCGCCTTACAGGTTGAGCGCTATGTGCGGCGGTTGCAGGCTGGTAATATGCGGGACGTCAAAGGGCGACCGGTAATCCTCCCCGAAAGTAAGGGGCTGCATAAGTAGAATTTTCTCGGCAAGATGAACGAGGAGATTCTGAATGAAGACAAGCAGATACACTGAAGCGCAGATCCTTTCGATCCTGCGTCAGGCCGAAGGCGGGATGCCGGTGGCCGAGCTGTGCCGCGAGCATGGCATGAGCAGCGCGTCGTTTTACAAGTGGCGGGCGAAGTATGGGGGCATGGACGCGTCCCTGATCAGCCAGATGAAGGCTATGGAAGAGGAGAACCGGCGGCTGAAGCGGATGTACGCTGATCTCAGCATGCAGGCCGATTTGCTGAAGGAGGCTCTCGGAAAAAAATGACGCGGCCATCTCAACGCCGCGAGATGGCCGAGAAAGCGGTGGCGCGACACGGGGTCAGCATTGCGCTGGCTTGCCGGGCCTTCGGGGTGAGCGAGACCTGTTATCGCTACAGCCCGAAGCTGAAGGACGAGAACGAGGAGATCGCCGATCTGCTGGTCGGGCTGACGGACGCCCGCAAGACCTGGGGGTTTGGCCTGTGTTTCCTGCATTTGCGCAACGTGAAGGGGCATCCATGGAACCACAAACGTGTCTATCGCATCTATTGCGCGCTGGAACTGAACCTGCGGATCAAGCCCCGCAAACGGCTGAAGCGTGAGAAGCCCGAGGCTCTGGCCGTGCCGGATGCGCCGAACCTGACCTGGTCCATGGACTTCATGGCCGATCGTCTGGGGGATGGCCGCCAGTTCCGGCTGTTGAACGTGCTGGACGACTTCAACCGGGAGGGCTTGGGCATCGAGGTCGACTTTTCACTGCCAGCGGAAAGGGTCATCAGAAGCCTCGACAGGATCATTGAATGGCGCGGCAAACCCGGCACCATTCGGGTCGACAATGGCCCGGAATACATCAGCGGCAAGCTGATGGAATGGGCCGAAAAGCGGAAGATCACCATCCAGCACATCCAACCCGGACAGCCCCAGCAGAACGCCTATATCGAGCGCTACAACCGCACCGTACGGCATGAATGGCTCGATCAATACATCATCGAAACCATCGAGGAGGCTCAGGACTTCGCCACGCAATGGCTCTGGACTTACAACAACGACCGCCCGAACATGGGCATCGGCGGCATCACACCCGCACAGAAACTGAAGATGGCCGCGTGAATTCTACGGATGCACCCCGCTAAAAATGGGGGGATTACCAAAGGGCGACCCATCAAACTCGACCAGAACACGATATTCTACTGCTTCATTGTCGCTGATATCGTCGGCAAGCTCGATGAGTGGACCTTCTCGTGGCAGCGAACGGCCGATGGACGAGGGCGCATTTATCTGCCCCGCGACGGTTTCCGCGGCTCCATCGAGTTGATTGGCTGGGACTCCCTGCTCAGCGACGCCCGTGGGCGAAACCAAGCCTTCTTCGACCGTGCTGGGATTTCTGGCAAGAGCTTCTTCAGCCCGGAGTAGATCGGCCATCGCCGGACGTATTGGCAGGTCAAGTCGACGGCTCTTTACGGCCGGATAGGCTGCGGCGCGCTGCTAAGCAGCACTCCCGGAAACGGCCGTTGGGATACAACGCGACAAACTTCCTGCCCCAATAGGCGGCCGCCGGCATTCACTGTCAGTTCGCAACCAGCGCGAAGGCCACGCGATGCCCAGCAGCTTTGGATTGCGCCGCACCGGTGTCATGGTTGAACGTAACCGGCCGATTGTTACCGCGGCGACTGAGCCTTGATGCGGGCGACGAGTTCCGCGTCATCGACAAAGTCGTCGAGGAACGCGTGCCAGGTTTCGGTGGTGATGCGCGCGTCCCTGAGCATGTCTTTCAGTTCATCGATACCGTCATCGGTCAGGGCGGTGACGGTGTCATCCGGGCCGGTATAGACGCTGATGATCGAGCCATAGGTCAGGTTGTCGTCGTTGTAGACGATGGCTTTGAGAAGCTCGGGGTCTTCGCCCAGCATCTTTGCGATGTAGTCGAGGGTGCAGACGTGGGTGACGGTTGCCATCAGGCGGCCTCGTGCAGGGCGGAGGGCAGCGGCGACCAGTTCCAGGGCAACAGATCGTCGAGCCGATTGATCTTGTGATCATGGATGCGGGCCAGGATGTCGGCCAGATAGGCTTGGGGGTCCAGGCCGTTCATCTTGGCGGTTTCAACGATGGTCATGGCGCGGGCCAGCGTTTCGGCTCCGGTATCCGCACCGGCGAAGAGCCAGTTGCGGCGCCCGACACCGATCGGGCGCAGCGCGCGCTCGGCAGGATTGTTGTCGATCGCCACCCGGCCGTCCTCAAGGAACAGGCTGAAAGCGTCCCGGCGGCTCAGCCCGTAACGAAAGGCCTTGGCCAGATCGCCCTTGCCGGGGATCCGCGAGAGCTGCTGCTCTGACCAGGCGAAGAAGACCTCGACCTTCGGAACGCTGTGTTTCCGGCGCGCGGCAAGGCGGATATCGGCGGGATGGCCGGTGATCTCCCGCTCGATGTCATAGAGCGCGCCGATACGGTCGAGCGCCTCGCGGGCGATCGCGGATTTGGTCTTGGTCCATTCATCATGGAAGTCGCGCCTCAGGTGAGCCCAACAGGCAGCCTCCCGCAGGCAGGGAGTCCCGTCCGGGCCTGGATCGTAGAGCTTGGCATAACCCTTGTAGCCGTCGGCCTGCAGGATGCCGCAGGTGTTGGCGAGGTGGCGATGGACATGCTCTTCCTTCCAGTCCGGCGCGAAGGCATAGACCGCGCCGGGTGGCAACGTGCCTGCCCAAGGGCGCTGATCGCGGACATAGGCCCAGATCCGTCCCTTCTTCACACCCTTGCCCAATCCCTTGTCGCGGCCCGCGCGATCCAGCACCCGGATCGGTGTGTCATCGGCATGAAGGAGGTCGCTGGCCATCACGTCTGCCTCGATCCGCTCGATCAGCGGTGCCAGCACCTTCATGGCGCGACCGCTCCAGTCGACCAAGGTACTGTCCGGGATGTCGGCGCCCATCCGGGTGAAGATCTCATGCTGGCGATAAAGCGGAAGGTGATCATCAAACTTGGAGACGAGGATGTGGGCGAGCAGGTTCGCACCGGCCATGCTGCCGGGGATCGGCCGGCTGGGGGCCGGCATCTGCACCATGCGTTCACAGCGGCGGCAGGACTTTTTCAGGCGGGCGATCTGGACAACCTTCAATTGTGCCGCGATCAGATCCAGCATCTCGCTGACATCTTCGCCCACCAGGCGCAAATCGCCGCCGCAATCGGGGCAGCAACTGCCGGGGTCGAGCTCCCGCCGCTCGCGCGGCGTGCTGTCCGAGACCCGGGGACGTCGGCGGGATGGGCGCTCGGCAGCTTCATCGGCAGGTGCCGTTTCCAACCCATCATCGTTTTGGCCGTCGTTCACGACGTCAGGCTGGCCTTCGGCCGCTGCGATCATGAGATCCTCGAGCGCCAGCTCCAGCTGTTCGATCTCGCGCTCGATCTTTTCCGAGGACTGGCCGAAGACCTGCTTCTTCAGCCTGGCAATGCGCAGCCGCAGGGACTGGATCAACTGGTCATGGGCGCGCAACGTGGCCGAGATCTTCGCGTTTTCCGCCTGCAACGCCGCGATCAGCGACTTCAGAAGCGCCGGATCATCAGGAAGGGTCTGGGCCGCATTCGACATGCGCCCACCTACCACAAGGCAGGCAAAATTGCCATAAAAACAAGGCGTTTTAGCAGGGTAAATCAGCCCACCCGGGCCGGTGGCGCGCCCCAATCCGGCCTGCGCCAGTCAATGCCTTCCCACAGCATGGCCAGCTGCGCCGAGGTCAGGCGAACCGCACCATCCCCGCGCATCGGCCAGGGAAAGCGCCCCTTCTCCAGCACCTTGTAATACAGGCAGAAGCCCTGACCATCCCAATGAAGCAATTTCAACCTGTCGCCGCGACGCCCGCGGAATGCAAAAACCGCACCGCCGGCCGGCTTCTGGCGCAGAACATCCTGGGCAAGTGCAGCCAGCCCGGAGATTCCCTTCCTCATGTCGGTCACGCCGCAGGCCAGATAGACACGAACGCCGGTTCCCGGCCCGATCATGCCCCTTCCACCGCACGGATCACATGTGTCAGCGTCACGGTATCCAGAGCCGGATCGAAGCGCAGGCAGCGACCATTCGCCAACTGCAACTCGATCTGGGCAGGCCGAGGCGCTCCTGTGCAGATGGCCGCTGTCTGCATCACCAATTCCGTGGGCCGGTCCAATCCAACCGGCAGAAACAGCGTCTCCGGAGACGCCGAAACCACGCCCTTCTTCTTCAGTTGGTGCCGCCAGGCATAGATTTGCTGCCGCGTCACATCGTGCCGCTGTGCAACCTGCGTCACCGTCGCCCCGTCCACGCCGACCGACAAAACGATCTCGAGCTTCTCCTCGTCGCTCCACCGCCGCCGCCGCTCCAGTCCAAGAATATCGCCCCGCATCCCCACACCCGCATAAGACACGTCATTAACGACGTCACTATGCACGTGCCTTAATCCATCAGCCCAAACTCAGGCAGGCGGTAACAATCGGGCCGTTACGGTTGAACCCTTTTCCTTCCGCGAGGATCCGGCGGTGCCGGATTTCGACGATCTCCAGCCCGTCGCGGTGATGGATGCCGAATGCGCCCTGTGCAGTTGGGGCGCGCGGATGATCCACCGGCTCGACCGCACCGGAACGGTGCGCATCTGCCCGATCCAGAGTCCACTGGGCGCGGCCCTGCTGCGCCATTACGGGCTGGAGCGGGAGGATCCCTCGAGCTGGCTGTTCATCGATGGCGGGGGGGGACGCATGTCGATTGCGACGCCGTGCTTCAGGCCGGCCGCCGCCTGGGCGGATGGACCCGGATGGCCGGCGTGCTGCGGATCTTCCCCCGGCCGGTGCGCAACTGGCTCTACCGGCGCTTCGCACGCAACCGCTATGCACTGTTCGGCCGCGCCGTGTCAATCGGCGTTGAAGAGTGCCCCCTTATCGGCGTCCAAAAGGGGGTCTGACGCAGATTTGGTGCAGTTGAGCTTCAACCTCGCTACATTTTGGCCTTCTTTCAGGGAGGTTACCGATGGCGTCATGGTTTTCACGCCGAGATTTTCTGCCGGCAGGGCTTACGGCCGATCAGATCGAGCTCGATGGCAATACCATCCGTATCCATGCCCGCTCTTCGGCGGCCGCGGCCGCCTGTCCACACTGCGGGAGCATTTCGGAGCATGTCCACAGTCGGTATCGACGTCGCCCGGCCGATGTTCCTGCGCATGGGCGAGCCGTGGAAATCGTCTTGCAGGTTCGTCGCTTTCGCTGCCGCGCGCCCGGCTGTCCGGCCCGGATTTTCGCCGAACGGTTTCCGTCCGGCGTCACCCGACCGCATATGCGACGCACCTCGCGCTTGCAGGATCTTGTGCGTCACCTCGGTCTTGCCCTCGGCGGACGACCTGCTCAGGCGCTCGCCCGGCGCCTTCTCGTGCCTGCAAGCAAAGACACGTTCTTGCGTGGGGCGCGGAGCCTGATGGGCCCCGTCTCCGAACCACCGCGTGTCATCGGCATCGATGACTGGGCATGGCGCAAGGGGCAGCGTTACGGCACGATGATCTGCGACCTGGAACGGCGGCAGGTGATCGACCTGCTGCCCGATCGCGAGCCTGCCACCGTGGAAGCGTGGCTCCGCGCACATCCCGGCATCCGGATTATCGCCCGCGACCGCAACGGCGGCTATGGCGGTGCCGCCACCCGTGCCTTGCCACAGGCGGTTCAGGTCGCCGATCGTTGGCATCTGCTTGAGAACGCGAGTGCCGCATTCCTGGCGGCCGTGCAGCGCAGCATGCCCGTCATCCGCAGGGCGATCGGGGCGAAGACGCTCGATCCCGCGCTGCTGACGGCAGCGGAAAGGCTGCAATACGAAGGCTTTCGGCGTCGCCAGCAAACCAATCGGATGGTGAGGACGATGGCCGATGAGGGCCTGCCCATCAAGCGTATCGTCCGCTCGACCGGCCTCAGCCGCAAGCTCGTTCGCCAGATCCTGCGTGGCGAGCGCGAAGATGTCTTCCGCATCCGCGAAAGCAGTCTGACACCCTGGCTGCCACGGCTGGAGCGGGAATGGAACGGTGGTTGCCGGAATGGCGCCGAGCTTTGGCGCCGCCTCAGGGAGGATGGTTTCCGCGGCAGTCTTCGGGTCGTCGGAGAATGGGCGACACGCCAGCGCCGCGCCGAGCAAGCTGTGCCGAACGGGATGGGGAAATCGCCACCTGCCCGCAGGATTGCGCGGCTCCTGACCATGGGGCGGGATCACCTGTCCAGAGCCGATGCGCTTCAGGTCGCGCAGATCGAAGCGGCATCGCCAGCCCTTGCGACCGCCCGGGCGCTCGCCGACAGGTTCACGGATATGGTTCGAAACGGGCGTGAGGATGTCTTGGCCAGCTGGCTCGATGAGGCGGCAGACAGCATGATCGCTTCCTTTGCCCGTGGCCTTCGCAGCGACTGCGCCGCCGTTGCCGCCGCCTTGCGCGAACCTTGGTCGAACGGGCAGACAGAGGGGCAGATCAATCGGCTGAAGACCCTCAAACGCCAGATGTATGGCCGCGCCAACATCGATCTGCTCAGGGCACGGCTCCTCGCCCCGGCGTAAACCAGAAAATGCACCAACTTTGAGTCAGACCCCCTTTTGGACGCCGATCACCCCAGAAGCGGGGTCCTTATTCCACGCCGGTCAACAGACGGTCGCCTCGCCAGGTGCCCGCTGAAGGGCCGCATCGGCGACGCGATCTTCGCCATCCTCTGTGGCTGCGGCCACAACATCCGAAAAATCCTCGCCCATCTCCGGGCTTTCTGGTGTCTGCTGCTTTACCTCATCAACGCCGTCACCCTGTGCGAGAGGCGCCGTCACAGCGTCGCATCCGCCGCTTGAGAGAGTTGTTCAGGCCGGACTGTTTAGGTGAACAGCTTGTAAGCATCTGTCCACAAATGATTTTATTTCGAACCAGCGCGGACTCCGATCCCGGTTCCCTTCGCTTCCTGTCGCCCCTCACGTCGAACTTGTCCGGTCGCGCCGTTACGATGCATCGGCGTATGTCGCTGTGAAGATCGTTTCGGACAGCCATTTCTTGAACGACGGGTTGTCGGAGAACTGCTTGAACAACTCGGTATGGTCGGAGAGCAGCTCGATCACCGCGCGTTCAAGCGCCTTGTCGTGCTCGATCCGGGCGTTCTGCTTGTCCGAGTTTTTCATGGCGTTCTGATACGCCCTGTCCGCCGAGACTTTCGCGGGCAGCTCCTCTGCAATCACCTTCCCGATCTTGTCCTTGTCCTTCCAATCGATGTTGCCGAACATCTCGTTGAAGACCTTCAGAATATTGCTCAGGAGATCGAGCTCGGGATCGGGCCGGCCGCCGCCCCCCGTGGTCGGCACGGGCCCGATTTCTGCGTCTGCGTCGGGCAACACGATGGCCATGGTTGCCTGAGCTTCGACCCGATAGCTGTCCATGTCGATTGCCTCGAGAATACCCTTTGACAGGTCCGGCTCCTCCGGGGCCGGCAGCTTCGGCGTCAGGAAATTCAGGAAGATCGACAGCTTCTCCCAATCGGCATTGCTGAAGGGAAGGATCGCAGCCAGGAAGCCGTATGTCCTGGTAAACGCCTTCGCCTTGCCCTTGAAGTCGACCTGTCCGTCCTCGTCGAGGTCTGCCTTGTATACGGCCACGCAAGAGTCGAGGATCGGGTCGAGCTTGTCCCGGTCCGCGCCGCCGAGGTAGAGCGCCACCAAGTCCTCCACCTGTTCCCAAGAATAGACCTGGTAGCCGTCCAGCGAGGTCTTCAGATCGTGCAGCTTGTTGGGATCGGTCTCTTCGCTGAGCATCGTGGTCCGATAGTACGGCTCGAAGGATGCCTTGATCGCGTCGAAGTCGTTCATGAAGTCGAGAACAAAGGTATCGTGCTTCTGCGGATGCGCCCGGTTGAGGCGCGACAGCGTTTGCACCGCCTTCACGCCGGACAGCGTCTTGTCCACGTACATCGTGTGCAGCAGCGGCTCGTCATAGCCGGTCTGAAACTTGTCCGCGACAATCAGGAAGCGATACGGATCCTTTTGAATCAGCTCCTCGATCTGGCTGCTCGGAAAGGCGTTCATCGTCGCTTCCGTGACCTTCTGGCCGCCATAGTCATGTTCGCCCGAGAAAGCGACGATAGCTTGGTACGGGCTCTTACGTTCCTTCAGATAGGCTTGGAAGGCGTGGAAGTACTGGATTGCGCGCTGAATCCCGTTGGTGATGACCATCGCCCTGGCCGCGCCGCCGATCTTGCGGTGCGCGATGACCTGGTCGTGGAAGTGATCGACCATGATCTCGGCCTTCTTCCGGATCGCATGGTCATGGGATTCCACATACTTGCGGAGCTTTTTCTGCGCCCGCTTCGTGTCGAACTTGGGATCGTCCTCAACCGTCTTCATGAGCCGGTAGTAGCTGTCAACCGGCGTGTAGTGCTTCAGCACGTCGAGGATGAAGCCCTCCTGAATCGCCTGCTTCATCGTATAGCTGTGGAAAGGCACGTGCTTGACCTTGTCGTCCTGCGGGACCGGAGCGCCGAATACCTCCAGCGTCTTATTCTTTGGCGTCGCAGTGAACGCGAAATAGCTGGCGTTCGGCAGCACCTTCCTAGCTTCCATCAGACGGTTGATGGCGTCCTCGACCGTCTCGTCCTCCTCCTCGGCGCCATTCGCCGCGAGCGCGATGTTCATCTTCGCGGCAGTGCGACCGCCCTGGCTGGAATGGGCCTCGTCGATGATGATGGCGAAGGTTCGCCCACGGTGCTCGTCGCCGATCTCGTCGAGAATGAAGGGGAACTTCTGCACCGTCGTAATGATGATCTTCTTGCCGGCCTTCAGGAAGGCGCGCAGGTCGCCGGACTTTTCGGCGTGGCCCACGACGGATGACACTTGCGCGAACTGTTTGATCGTGTCCCGGATCTGTTTGTCCAGAACACGCCGGTCGGTGACCACGATGACGGACTCGAAGGTCGTCTTTCCGGCCGTCTCCAAGCCGATCAATTGATGGGCAAGCCAGGCGATCGAGTTGCTCTTGCCCGAACCGGCCGAGTGCTGGATCAGGTACCGCTTTCCGGCCCCTACGGCTTCGGCATCGGCCAGCAGCTTGCGCACCACGTCAAGCTGGTGAAACCGCGGGAAGACCTGCTTCGGCGGCTTCTTCTTGCCACGCTCGTCGACCTCCTCGACCACCTGCGCGTAGTTCTCAAGGATGTCGGTGAGGTTCCGCTTCGTCAGATACTCCTTCCACAGGTAGTCGGTCTTCAGCCCATGAGGGTTCGGCGGATTGCCCGCGCCGTCGTTCCAGCCCTTGTTGAACGGCAGGAACCAGGACGCCTTGCCCTTCAGCTGTGTGCACATCCGCACCTCGTGATCGTCCACGGCGAAGTGGACGACGCAGCGGCCGAACTGGAACAGTAACTCCTTCGGATTGCGGTCGCGCTTGTATTGCTCGATCGCATCCTCGACCGTCTGCTTGGTCAGGCTGTTCTTCAACTCGAAGGTGGCAACCGGCAGGCCGTTGATGAAGACCGCCGCGTCGAGCGACAGCTTGGTGGCGTCCTTCGAATAGCGCAGCTGGCGGGTGACGCTGAAGATATTCGCGGCGAACAACGCCTCGGCCTTGGCGTTGCCCGGGGTCGGCGTGCCGAAGAACAGCTCCACCGAGCCGGGGCCGTGCTTCACGCCGTTGCGCAGCACGTCGATGACGCCGCGCTTGGCGATCTCGCCCTGCAGTCGGTGCAGGAACTGCAGCCGCTTCGGTCCATCCTCGCCGATGCCGAGCGCCTCGACAGCCTCGGGCTGTGTCGCGTTGAGGAAGTCGAACAGCTTCGTCAGGTCAACGGCGTGGTCCCGGTCGAAATCCTTCGAAGCCCCGGCGACGTAACCCGCCTCGTCAATGAGCGAGCGGACGATGAGGGCTTCGAGGCCTTTCTCGCTGGTGTCCGTCGTCATCAGCCCGCCTGCAATGCACCGGCATCGATCCAGCCCTTCTTCTGAAGGACCTCCGCCGCCAGTGCGACCTGCCTCGGCGAGAACTGTTTCTTGCGATCATTCCACCCGTAAACCTTGGAGACCGCCTCATTGATCGAGTGCGGGGACTCGTGCGTGATCACCCAGTGGACCGTTGACAAAAGCTCAAGCCCGAATGGCGTCTCGAAGCCTTCGACGAGGCTGGCCACCTTGTCGAAACGGGCCCGCGTGTCTGGATGCTCTTCGAGGAATTCGTCGGCGTCCTTCACCGCTCCCGGCACAAGCTCGAGCTGCTTGTTGGGCGCATCGCCCCCGTCGCGGTAGCCGGAGACGAAATATCCCTCGATCTCGCGCAGGACGTGGGTCAGGTTCTCCGAATACGGGCCGTATGGACCCTTCACCACCCGAAGCCGCTCCATCGACGGCTCGCCACTGACTTTCATGAAATACATGAGCTTGTGCACCTCAAGCAGCGTCACGAACGGATCCAGAAGCCCGCTGAGGTAACGGTCCATCAGGCCGACCAGCGCCGCACGGCCGGGGGTCATGTTCGGGGCCGTCTGCCGCCTTGCCATCCGGGCCGGTTCCGGGGCGCCATTCGGCTGGAAGATGATGACATGCAGGTCGCTGAAGCCGCGCAGCGCCTCTTCGATCCTTGGCCGGACCTCATTCCAGTCGAGGCCGCCCAGCCCGCTGCCAAGCGGGGGAATGGCGATTGACCGAATCTTCCTCTCCCGAATGACTCGCTGCAGATCCTTCAGCCCCGCGTCGATGTCCTCCATACGGCTCTTGCCGCGCCAGTGGCGCTTGGTCGGGAAGTTGATGATGTATCGCGGGCTGGTCAGCTGGCCGGTCTCGAAGACGAACATATGGCCCGGCCGGACTTCCTCACGCTTGCAGGCTTGCTCGTAGGCACGGAAATTCTCCGGGAACGCGTTCTTGAACTGAAGCGCGATCCCTCGGCCCATCACGCCGACGCAATTCACCGTATTCACCAGGGCGTCGGCATCGGCGGCCAGAATATCGCCCGTCTTGTATTCGAACATCGCTGCCTCCCTCCCCATCAATAGTACCAATCCGGCTTGATTTCGACATGCGGCTTATGGCCCGCCGCCTGCAAGGCCGCCCTGACTTGCCCGTAGACCTGTTGCGACCTTACCCCGATCCGGGTCACAAGCTGCCATGGAAAAGCCCGTTCCATGAGAAATTCCGCCTGCTTGCCTTCCTTGACCGAGCGCGAGATGCCGTTCCCCGCCCAGCGGTTCGTCTGGACCGCGTCCCAGTTGATGGCGTCAAGCTGCTCGAGGTCGGCCCGGTCCTCGAAGTAATAGGCCCCGGCGTTCGACAGGGTGAAGGCCCAGCGGGACCGGTTCTGATTCGCCCAAGCGACGCTGTCGCGCAGGTCGGCCTCCAGATGGACAATCGGCCCCTGGCCGCCGCGATAGGCAAGTTCGGCATGGTTCGCGCAATGGATCAGGTAGAGCATGATCGAGCGCGGGCAGAAGTAGAAGGGCACGCAGCCGCCGACACGCAGGCCGGGATGGCTGGAAAGCTCGAGCTCGTTCAGCCGCCGTTCCTTGATGCTGGTCATCCCGATGGTGGTGCCCATGGCCGGGTTGGCCGCCGCGCGCCGGACGATCTCGGCATCGCACAGCAGACCGCCCTCGGCGATGATCGAGGGCAGCCGGTCCACGTGCACGATGTGATAGATTTTCGGGGCGGCGGGTGGCGGCATGGTCAGTCCTCGGCCTCCGCCAGTTCGTCCGTGTCCTCGGCGTTCAGGTCCTCATCCAGCGCGTCGTCCTCGTCGATGACCGGCTCGTCGGTGGGCGTCGTGATCTTGATGTGACGCACGTCCAGCTTGCCGGTGACGACATCGGCAATCAGGCGCTCGCGGTATTCCATGACGAGCGAGATTTCCGATTTCGCTTTCTCGATCGTCTGATTGATCTTCTGGGTTTCGAGTTCCACGAAGGCGAGGACGCGTCGCTGCTCTTGCAGATCTGGGAGGCCGAACATGAACTCCCGCATGAAGTTCAAGGGCACACGCTGCTGGCCCGCTGCCCCAGTCATTGCCATTTCGCCATCACGACGGAACGCGTGCAGCATCGTCACCTGATACAAAAAGCCGGGGTCGATTTCCGGGTTTGCTCTCAACACCACGAACTCTGTCGTGCCGAAGCCAATCTCGGTGTCGAGAGCGCCTAGATACGCGCCCTTCCCATTCTCGAAGCATGGCGTGATCTTGGCGACCACAACGTCATGCCGCCTAAAATAGGTGTATCCGCTCCGCAGGTCCGCGACCTTGCCACGCGCGCTACAGTCAACCTCACCGGCGACAGAAACGTTCTCCATGGGCAGGAAGACGACCTCATCGTCGTCGTCAAAATCCGTCGAGCTTTCCGTTCTGGAGGGGTTGAAGGAAGCAACCTGCTTGACCTTTCGAACCTCCCAATGCGCCGGAACCTCGGGCATCCAGTCGATGCCGGTGGGCTTCATCGGGGCGGCGGGGTTCAGGCCGCGCGTGACGGCGCGGTTGATGATCGCCTGCTTCTGCTCGTTCAACAGCCCGATCAGCCGCCGCTTGTTGCGGATCAGGCGGCGGACGCGACGATCATAGGATCTAACGAACTCGACAATCTGCCGCTGTTCGTCCTGCGGTGGCTGCGGGACATGAATGGCCCCGAAGCGATCCGAATAGAGGCGCAGGAAACCCGACATGCCGGTTCCAAGCCCTTTCGACTCCTGACGGAATTTCGCGCGGTAGATGTTCGTCTTGAAAAGGTTGATGAAGTAATCGGGTTCCATCGGCTGGATGGGCTGGAAAACCGCGTAGTCAGGACTCACCAGCCCGTCTTCGTGCGCCACTGCGAACATGCCGTTCGACGCTTGCATCCGGTTCAGGACCATCTGCCCCGCGCGAATGCGCTTGTATCCCTTCAATTCGTCAGGCGTGACCGGCTTGGTCGAAACCTTGGCATGCGGGATCAGGCCATGAGCCTGACGCAAGGATAGCAAGGTCTCCGTCCCCGTGTCGGTCCGGTCGTCGATTTCGCGAAAGAGGTATTTCCCGCGCCGCACATCCCAATGCGACGGGATCGCGCCGAGCCAAGGCAACCCGCTGTCGCGACAGGAGGCGTAGGGGGCAAGTCCCCCACGCTCCGCCGACGGCGCCACGGCAAGCGCGCGCGCCCTCATGCGCCCCGGCCTCCTACCAGCACGTCCTCCAGCAGGCCATCCGTCTGCCTCTCCAGCGCGCGGATATCCGCCTCGATCTGGTCGAGCGTTCGCAGCGGCTGCGGCTTGTAGAAATGCCGGGTGAAGCTGATCTCGTAGCCGATCACCGTCTTCGAGGCGTCGATCCAGGCGTCGGGCGCATGGGGCAGCACCTCGCGCCGGACGAAGGCCTCGATGCCGCCATCCTCAAGGAACGGCACCTGTTCGGTGTCCCGCAGGTCGGTATCCGGCTCGTAATCCACGACAACCGGCTTGCCATCGATGGTGGTGCGATAGCTGCCGTGCAGCGCGTCGTGGTCGATGTCGGCGCCGGCTTTCGGCTTCGCGACCCTGCGGATGACCGGCGCCGCCTCGGCCGCCTTGACCCCCAGCGCCGACATCAGCAGCTTCTGCCGCTTGGCGGTCATCCGGATGCCAAGCCCGGCGGCGGCCGCCTCGGCCTGCATTGCGAACCGGTTGAAGTCGAGATGCGGGCCGGCGCCCGCATGGTCGGCGACCGCCTCGACCGCGCGCGCCAGATCGTCCTCGCCCACATCGGCGCAGGCCCTGCGGAAGCGGCGCAGCGCAGCATCCGTCAATTCGACCTTCAGGCGCAACGGGCGCTCGATGGTGACCTTCCAGTAGCCGAACGCCGCGTTGGGGAAGATTTTCGACGTCTCGTCCTCGCGGCCCTGCATGAAGGCGTCGGTGATCCGGCGAAGATCGTCGGGCCCCAGTTCGCAGTTCTTCTTGCCAAGGTTCTTGCGGAGCGGCCTGAACCAGGACGTGGCGTCGATGAGTTGCACCTTGCCGCGGCGGTGTTCTGCCTTGCGGTTGCTGAGCACCCAGATGTAGGTCGCGATCCCGGTGTTGTAGAAGATGTTCAGCGGCAGGGCGACGATGGCCTCCAGCCAGTCATTCTCGATGACCCAGCGCCGGACATTGCTCTCGCCCGACCCGGCGTCGCCGGTGAAGAGCGACGATCCGTTGTGAACCTCGGCAATGCGGCTGCCGAGGGGCGACGCGGTCTTCATCTTGCTGAGCATGTTGGCCAGAAACACCATCTGGCCGTCGCTCGAACGGGTGATCAGGCTGAACTCGGGGTCGCCACCATGCTCGATCAGGAAGCGGGGATCGCGGATGTCCTTCTTCCCGCCCATGCGTTCGAGATCGGTCTTCCACGATTTGCCGTAGGGCGGGTTCGACAGCATGAAGTCGAACTCGTGGGACGGGAAGGCATCCGACGAGAGCGTGGAGCCGAATTTCATGTTCTCGGCTTCGAGCCCTTCGCCCTTCAGGATCAGGTCGGCCTTGCTGATGGCGAAGGTCTCGGGGTTGACCTCCTGGCCATACAGATGAACCGAGACCTCCTTGCCGTGGTCGGTCGCGAGCCTGGTGAATGTCTCCTCCGCCACGGTCAGCATGCCGCCGGTGCCGCATGCCCCGTCGTAAACGAGGTAGGTGCCCGACTGGATGTCGTCGGCGATCGGCATGAAGATGAGATGGGACATGAGCTCCACCACGTCGCGCGGGGTGAAGTGCTCGCCGGCTTCCTCGTTGTTCTCTTCGTTGAAGCGTCGGATCAGCTCCTCGAAGATCGTGCCCATCGAGTGGTTGTCGAGGCCCGGCAGGCGAACGGTGCCATCGGCGTGCAGCACGGGCTTCGGACTGAGGTTGACCGATGGATCGAGAAACTTCTCGAGCAGGAAGCCGAGCGCGTCGGCTTCGACCAATGTCGGGATCTGATTGCGGAACTTGAATTTGTCCAGCACTTCCTGGACGTTCGGGGAGAAGCCATCGAGGTAAGCCTCGAAATCCGCCTTCAGCTGCTGGCGACGCGCGCGGGATGTGAGGTCGCGCAGGCGGAACTGCGAGGTGTTGTAGAACGCTTCCCCGGACGCCTGGCACAACGCGGCGTGCTGATTGGCAACTCCAGCCTTGTCGAGCTGTGTCTTCATCGCGAGCACGGCGTCCTTGGTCGGCTCCAGCACCGCGTCGAGACGCCGAATAACCGTCATCGGCAGAATGACATCCCGGTACTTTCCCCGGACATAGACGTCGCGCAGGATATCATCGGCGATGTTCCAGATGAAATTGCTGATGTTCAGTTCACTCAATGCCCGCCCCCGGAATTATCTTGCGCAGCCTGCTTTTGTTGATCGATCCATGCATCCAGATCGGCCCTCTTGAAGCGCCACGCGCCTGCAACCTTGAAGCCGGGCAGTTCACCCCGCTTGGCCAGGCGGTAGACCGTCTTTTCATCGACGTTCAGGTAACCAGCGACGTCGCGAACAGTCATCGCGGGTTCGGGCTGCATAACCATCCCTGTCCTCTCGAAGATTTCGGAGATCCTAGCAGGGGAAGCCGGGGTAAGCCAGTCCATCAGTGCCCATTCCTGTCACTGCTTGTCATCAAGGGGCACTTGCGCTTCCACCCCAGTGGGAACGGCTCCATCAATCGCGCCAGCGTCACCGCCGGTCCCTGCCGCCCGTCGAGAATGGCCTCCACGATGTCCGGCGCGAGGAGCGTCAGTCGCAGAAGCCGGGTGACGTAGGACACCGCGATCCCCTCACGTTCCGCAAGTTCGGCAATGGTGGCGAACTCGCCCGATTCCAGCATCCGTTTCCAGCGGAAGGCCCGGGCCAGTGCCTTGACGAGGGCATCGTCGGGGCGGCGCTGGGTCGCGGCCCCATCGGGGAGGTGCATCTCCTTGCGCCCGCCGCGCTTCACGATGCGGAACGGCACGCGGAGCGTCACGGTCTCCGGGATCGGAACCCCGCGGGTCATGCAGCTTCTCCGATGTCGCCGGCCAGCATCTCGCGGGCCAAACCGCTGAGCCCGTCGACGCGCAGCCGGACGTTGAGCCCGTCCGTGCCGATGTCCACGCTCTCGACTAGCAGCGCCACGATGCGAGCCTGCTCGGCGGGGAAGAGTTCGTCCCAAAGCGGGTCGATCTGCTGCAGCGCCGCGCGGGCATCGGCCTCGGTGATGTCGTCGGTGTGGGCCCGCGCCGCCTTCCACGTCCCCGCAACGATCTCGGGCTGGCGGAACACGGCGCGCAACTGGTCGAGCACGGCCGCCTCGATCTCGCCCGCAGGGACGCGGCCGACGGGGCACGCCCCCGCGCCGTGCTTCAGCACCGTCTGGCTGACGTAGTAGCGGTAGAGTCTGCCGCCCTTGCGGGTGTGTGTCGGCGAGAACGCTGCGCCGTCCGGCCCGAACAGCAGCCCCTTCAGCAGCGCTGGTGTCTCCGCGCGGGTGCGCGCGGCACGCTTGCGCGGGCTTTCGGTCAGGATGGCGTGGACCTTGTCCCACATCCCGGTGTCGATGATGGCGTCATGCTCGCCGGGGTAGCTCGCCCTTGTGGACCGCCTCGCCGATATAGGCGCGATTGCTCAGCATCCGGTAGAGATATTTCTTGTCGATCCGGTTGGCCGAAGCCTGGGTTGACGGTCACATCCACGCCTTCTCCTTCTTCGAGGCGGTTCCTCAGTCGATCGTCTATGACAACGACCGCTGTCTGGTGGCGAAGATCCTGCCAGACGGCACCCGCAAGCGTGCTTCGCTGTTCAGCGGTTTCCTGTCGCATTACCTGATCCGGGATCGGTATGGCCGCCCGGGCAAGGGTAACGACAAAGGCAATGTCGAAGGCCTGGTGGGCTATTGTCGTCGCAACTTCATGGTGCCGATGCCGGAATTCGCGACCTGGGACGCGTTCAACCTCTGGCTGGAGGAGCAATGCGAGCGGCGCCAGCTCGATGTCCTGCGCGGCGAAAGCGAAACGATCGGCGAGAGATTGCAGCGCGACCTCGCCGCGATGCGCCCGCTCCCGGCGGCACCGTTTGATGCCTGCGATCAGGCGACCGGGCGCGTCTCGTCGCAATCTCTGGTGCGCTACAAGACCAACGACTACTCGGTGCCGGTCGCTTACGGCCATCAGGACGTCTCGATCCGGGCCTATGACCGGGCTGATGGACGTGCTGCCGATCGTCGGCTTCATCCTGCTCTACGTCTTCGCCGCCACACGGGACTATTTCGGGGCGCGTCCCTGGATCGCCGCCCTGGTAACGGCGGGCTTCATTCCCTACGCTGCCGCGACGGTGCCGGTCTTCGCGATGATCCCCGGCCTCGGCTCGTCTGCCAGCTATGCGCCGGTGCCGCTGCTGATTCTGATCTATGCGCTGCTGCTGCGCAGACGCCTGCCGGAAACGGCGCGCGGCCTCGCCGTCGGCGCCGGGATCCTGATCGTCTCGCTGACCTTCCGCACGCTGGATCAGCCCCTCTGCGGCGCCCTGCCCTTCGGCACGCATTTCCTGTGGCATGTCCTCAATGCGGTGATGCTGGGCTGGATGATCGAGGTCTGGCGCCGGCATCGGTCGCGCTGATCCCGGATTCCGGCAAGTCATTGCACGACGCCGGAGCGCGCTGCTCTACGCCACCCTGCCTTGCCGCACCCCGGCCCATGCCATTCACCGCCGATTATTCCACAGCGATTTCCATTGCTTAAGCGGATCTCTGTGCCGATGCTGGCGATTATGACCTTGCCAGCTTCCCGAACCCAGGCCACGATGACGCGGAGCGAACGCGAGGCGCTGCTCGACGCCCTGCTGCTCGGCGAGCCGGAACTCGGCTTCACGCCCCGCGGCAATCCCGACCCGCGCCTCGTCAGGCTGGTGCGCCTGCTGGGTAGGCAGGCCGCCAGAGGCAATTTCGAGGCGCAGGGCAAGACCAGGGAACCCGGCGCCTCCTGATCCGACAGGGAGTGCCGCCATGAAGGTCGCAATCTACGCCCGCTACTCCTCCGACCAGCAGCGCGATGCGTCCATCACCGACCAGTTCCGCATGTGCCGGCTGCGGGCCGAGAAGGAAGGCTGGCGGGTGGTCGAGGAATATTCCGACCATTCCATCTCCGGCGCCAGCATGATCCAGCGTCCCGGCATCCAGGCACTGGTCATGGATTCGACGCGCGGCCGCTTCGACCTAGTGCTGGCCGAGGCGCTGGACCGGATCAGCCGCGACCAGGAGGACATCGCCGGGATCTACAAGCGCATGCGCTATGCCGACGTGAAGATGTTCACGCTCTCCGAGGGCGAGATCAGCGAATTGCATGTCGGGCTGAAGGGCACGATGAACGCGCTGTTCCTGAAGGATCTGGCCGACAAGACCCGGCGCGGCCAGCGCGGCCGGGTCGAGGCCGGCAAGTCCGGCGGCGGCAATTCCTACGGCTACGACGTGGTCAAGAAGTTCGACGGCGATGGCGAGCCGAGCCGCGGCGACCGCACGATCAACGCAGCGCAGGCCGAGGTGGTGCGCCGGATCTTCCGCGACTATGCCGCCGGCAAATCGGCCAAGGCCATCGCCATGGCATTGAACAAGGACGGCATCCCCGCCCCTTCGGGCGGAGATTGGGGCTTCAGCACGATCAACGGCAACCCGAAGCGCGGCAACGGCATCCTCAACAACGAGATGTATGTCGGCAGGATCGTCTGGAACCGGCAGCGCTTCATCAAGGATCCCGATACCGGCAAGCGCCAGGCGCGTCCCAACCCGGAAGAGGACTGGGTGATCCAGGAGGTGCCGGAACTGCGCATCCTCGACGACGATCTCTGGAACGCCGTGAAGGCGCGGCAGAAGACCAATACCGTTGCACGGGACGCGCGCGGCATCGCCGACGTCCGCAAGGTGAACCACCGCCGGCGGCCCAAATACCTGTTTTCGGGGCTGACCAAGTGCGCCTGCTGCGGCGGCGGCTATTCGGCGATCTCGAAGGAGCTGATCGGCTGCTCGACGGCGCGCAACAAGGGCACCTGCGACAACCGGATGAACATCCGCCGCGACGAGCTGGAATCTCGGGTGCTGAACGCCCTGCGCACCCGCCTGGTCGACCCCGACCTCTTCGCCGAGTTCTGCGACGCCTATACGAGGGAGACCAACCGGCTGCGCATGGAAAGCGGCGCCGGCATCGACAAGGCCGAGGCGGAACTGAAGCGGATCGCCCGCGAGGAGGAGAAGCTGATGGATCTCTACATGCGGGACGCCATCTCGATCGAGGCGGTGAAGGAGCGCGGCGACAAGCTGCGCGCCCGCAAGGCGGAGCTGCAGGATTTCCTGGCCAGTACCGACGAGCCCCCGCCCCTGCTGCATCCCTCGATGGCGCTGCAATACCGGGCGCGGGTGCAGCAGCTCTACGAGACGCTGCAGAGCGACGACGAGACGCAGCGCATCGAGGCGGCGGAGATCATCCGCTCGCTGATCGACCGGATCGTGCTGACGCCGGGGGAGGATCGGATCGAGATCGACGTTCAGGGCGATCTTGCCGGAATCCTTACGCTTTCGGCGCAACGCAAAAACCCCGCGGCGGATGCAGCGGGGGCGCAAGTAAAGATGGTTGCGGGGGCAGGATTTGAACCTGCGACCTTCAGGTTATGAGCCTGACGAGCTACCGGGCTGCTCTACCCCGCGCCATTTGCATCGCGTGGTTTGCGGTGCTTTTTCGTTCCGAGAGATTTTCGCTTCTTTTCAGGTCTGGCGGTGACCTACTCTCCCACGTCTTTTGACGCAGTACCATTGGCGCGACGGCACTTAACGGCCGAGTTCGGGATGGGATCGGGTGTTTTGCTCGTGCTAAAGCCACCAGACCGGAAAAGGAGCGAAATCGGCGTTTCCGCTTCCCTTCGGGCTTTCGCCGCTTCGGGATCGGGAAGACATTGTCCAAGGATGCTTTTGGAAGAAGGCGGGCTGCTTGTCCTTGACAAGCTGGTCTGTCTTCTTCCGGATCAAATCAAGCCTATCGAGCGATTAGTACCGGTCAACTGAACGCATTGCTGCGCTTACATCTCCGGCCTATCGACGTGGTGGTCTTCCACGGCTCTCAAGGGATACCTTGTTTTGAGGGGGGCTTCACGCTTAGATGCCTTCAGCGTTTATCCTGTCCGTTCATAGCTACCCAGCACTACCGTTGGCACGATAACTGGTCCACCAGTGGAACGTTCACCCCGGTCCTCTCGTACTAGGGGCAACTCCTCTCAAGTATCCTACACCCACGGCAGATAGGGACCGAACTGTCTCACGACGTTCTAAACCCAGCTCACGTACCTCTTTAAATGGCGAACAGCCATACCCTTGGGACCTGCTCCAGCCCCAGGATGAGATGAGCCGACATCGAGGTGCCAAACGATGCCGTCGATATGGACTCTTGGGCATCATCAGCCTGTTATCCCCAGCGTACCTTTTATCCGTTGAGCGATGGCCCTTCCACTCGGGACCACCGGATCACTATGGCCGACTTTCGTCTCTGCTCGACTTGTCAGTCTTGCAGTCAGGCTGGCTTCTGCCATTGCACTCGACGAGCGATTTCCGACCGCTCTGAGCCAACCTTCGCGCGCCTCCGTTACTCTTTGGGAGGCGACCGCCCCAGTCAAACTACCCACCACGCAGGGTCCCGGACCCGGATAACGGGCCGCGGTTAGACATCAAGAGTGCGAAGGGTGGTATCTCAAGGATGGCTCCACCGGAACTGGCGTCCCGGGCTCAATGCCTACCACCTATCCTGCACATCGCAATCCTGATGCCAGTGCGAAGCTATAGTAAAGGTGCATGGGGTCTTTCCGTCTAACCGCGGGAAGTCTGC